>NZ_JBEOOL010000021.1:0-87177 GCF_040309225.1 Pseudoalteromonas sp. GW168-MNA-CIBAN-0100
AGGGTTTACGTATTTCGTGCGAAAAGTTTCGCTCTACATGTTGAGCGGCGGCTTTTCCATAGTACTGACTAATAATATGTACGATCACATCTGCAAGGGCATTAAGGCTTGCTACGGTGTACATGCGTTCTGACTGGGTTATAAAAAAGTCGGGTTTTAAACGCACTAACGGGTAGTCGTGGCTAAATTGATTGGCGTAGTGCCAATGGGTTGTAGCAGGGTGCCCATCAAGTAAGCCAGCCTCAGCTACTAAGCAGTTGCCAGTGCCTACACCAATTATATGGCTGCCTGCGCTAAAGCTCTCGCTTAGCCAATCAACTACGCCTTGATTTGTACGCACTACAGGGCGCGGGTTTCGCCAAATTCCGGGCACTATAATTAAATCACTGTAGGGGGCGTTAGTTGTTATGCAATCAGGAATTATCGCAAGGCCTGCGCGAGTGGGTATAAATTCAGCATTTTTAGCCACTAAATTTATAGCAAGCGGTCTAAAGCTTTGCTTATCAAGATGGCCTTTAGCAAAGGCCTCGCCGGCCCTTAACATCTCAATAGGCAGCGTTAAACTAGTCACTAATAAATGCGGATATACCGCTATAGCAATATTTAGTGGTGGATTAGTGTTTTTTTCAGTCATATAAATGCTCCGACCAGTGCCTTTTGGCCTTTTGTGCTGAATATTTGGCTATTAAAGCACAATGCATAGTGCATAATCCATTTAAACTGCCTCTTCTTCTAATAACACGTTTTTAAAGGTAAATTATGACTGCATTACCCGTTATAGTAGGCATGGGTGGCATTAACGCCGCTGGCCGTACTTCTTTTCATCAAGGTTATCGCCGTATCGTGTTAGATAGTTTAAATGCTCAAGATCGCAGTGAAACATTTTTAGGCCTCGCCACACTGATGAATCTAGTAAGCGTTGTAAACGGCCAATTACAAGATACACAAGGTAATAATGTTGAGCAAAGCGACATAGAAGCACGCTTTGGTGAGCAAATTATTGCTGGTACGCTTATTCGTAAAATTGAAAAAGAACACTTTGATGCCGATGCCACACCGTGGCAGCAAAAAATGACGCTAAACGCATCAAGCGATAACGCAATTGTGTTTGAAACGCGCGCTCGCGACTTACCTACACCTGTTCCAGCTAGCTGGCAAGTTGAAGAACTTGAAGGCAAAAAAGTAAAAGTAACTATTGCAGCCGACTTAAATGTTAAGCATGACTCAACACGTGATAACCCGATTAAATCTGCAGGGCAATTTCCGACTGGGTTTGATCCGTCTGTTATGTATAACAGCCGCTATCAGCCTCGTGGTTTGCAAGCTACTATTTTTGCAGCTACCGATGCTATTAAATCAACAGGGCTTGATTGGCAGCATATTATGAATAGCGTAGAGCCAGATAAAATTGGTACCTATTCAGCGTCGGTAATTGGCCAAATGGACGACAAAGGCCTAGGCGGTTTAGTAAAGGCGCGCCAACAAGGCGACCGTGTTAGTACTAAGCAGTTAGCACTGGGTTTAAATACAATGTCGACCGACTTTATTAACGCGTATGTTACGGGCAATGTAGGGACTACGTTTTCGACCTCGGGGGCCTGTGCTACGTTTTTATACAACTTACGTGCAGCGGTTAACGACATACAGGCAGGGCGTACACGCGTTGCGGTTGTCGCAAGTGTTGAGTGTGCTATTACACCAGAAGTGATTGAAGGCTTTGGTAACATGAGCGCACTTGCAAATGTCGAAGGTTTGCGCCGTTTAGATAACTTATCAAGTGATGAAGAACCAGATTATCGCAAAAGTAGCCGACCATTTGGCGACAACTGCGGCTTTACATTAGGTGAAGGCGCACAAGTTGCTATTTTAATGGACGATGCCTTAGCCCTTGAACTAGGCGCTGACATTATGGGCTGCGTACCAGATGTATTTGTAAATGCAGATGGCATAAAAAAATCAATCACGTCACCTGGCCCTGGTAACTATATTACCATGGCTAAATCGGCTGCTTTAGCAACGAGCCTTTTAGGCAAAGAAGCCTTGCAAGAACGTAGCTTTATTTTAGCGCATGGCTCAAGTACACCGTTAAACCGCGTAACAGAGTCGCTGATATATCACAAAGTGGCACAAACGTTCGCTATTGATAATTGGAAAGTGACAGCGCCAAAAGCCTATGTTGGTCATACTATAGCTCCTGCAAGTGGCGACCAATTAGCGATAGCTCTAGGTGTATTTAGCCATAATATTATGCCGGGTATTACCACAATTGATAAAGTGGCTGATGATGTTTACACCGATCATCTTGATATTCGTAATAGCCATTACGAATGCAGTGAAATGGATATTGCTTTTATAAATTCAAAAGGCTTTGGCGGTAATAATGCAACAGCAACCTTACTTTCACCAAAAGTAACAATACAAATGCTCGCTAAGCGCCATGGCAATGAAGTTATGAGTAGTTACATACAGAAAAACGTGGCAGTTAAAGCCGCGCAACAAACATATCAAACTCAAGCTGATTTAGGCCAGTATGAGCTTATTTATCGCTTTGGCGACGGACTTATTGATGACAACGATATTGTAATAGACGAGCAAAGTATTCAGTTGCCTGGCTTTGAAAAAGCAATTACGTTTAGCACAACAAATTCCTATCAAGATATGTTTTAAGCACACATACTTGTTAGCAAGGCGCTTTTTAAGCGCCTTTTTTAATGCCTCAAATATATTTATCTATTAAGTTTTTTCTAAGTGAAGCTCATTAAATAAACTAATTTTTTGTATTTATACTTGCTTTTATGTTGATCGTTTGTTTCTATTATATAAACACTATCTAGGATGGATAAAACTGATGAAAAAACTCATATTAGCGCTTTCTTTAACTTGTACTTTTACTCAACTCTCTGTTTTTGCAGATGACTTTGTTCCTGCAGAAGTGATTAATAAAAACTACGATCAGCTCACTAATACTTCTTCGCGCGCTTCGAGGTTAGAGGGGATTAATTTGAGCAGTTACGTGGTTGATAAAAGCGGGCAGGTTAGTGATATAGAAATTGTAGCTACGGTTGGGCAAAAAAAGTACCAAAGAGAAGTAATGGATTACGTGTCTAAGCTCAACTACAAAAGTGCAAAATTAAATGGTGAGACTATACCTGTAGCAAAAACCATTACTGTAAGTTCGCAAAATTTGCATATTAATTTTTCAAACGATAAAGCGTCTCGCGGCTTTTTTAATGATTATGAGCAAGCTAGTAAATTAATCGACGAAAAGAAATACGATGAAGCTAAAAGCCGTATCGATGAATTAGAAAATGAACATACAAAAAATACGGTTGAGATTGTTTTGCTTGCATGGCTTAAAAGCCAGCACAGTTATTTTGTGCAAGATTGGAAGAGCTTTGATCAGCATATCTACGAAGCGTTTTTATTTAGAGATAATCTACCAGATCAAATTCAAAAACGTGTGATTAAAAACGCTTTACAGTGGTTTATATCAAAACAAGATTATGTACGTGCTTATGATGCAATAGATGCACTAGGCAATATTGAATCCATAACCTTTACAGAGCAAAACAGGGAACAGTTGTTAACTCAAGTGAACGATATTTATAAAAACTCGGGAGATATTAAGCAACAATTTAGTTTAGCTTCAGAACAAGCTGTAATGCCTATGATGTCGAAGTCTGAAGTTAAATTAGAATCAGAATTACCACTGAGCAAAGTGCAACTTAGATGCGAAAACAAAGTCGTTGACTATGACACTAATACAATTGATAAAATTGTTATTTCGAAAAATGATTTGCGTTGTGGATTATTAATAAAAAGCGCTCAAGCACAAACAATTACACTTAAGCAAAGCGGTGAAAGCTTTTTATAAAAATTGTAACTCCCCACATATAAATTATGGGGAGTTATTGCATTAATAAGTTTTGGCTATTCAAATAATGCATTGGAATTTTGCTGCAATACTTATTAAAAAAACTGTTACTTAAACTTTTTTACATACCTAAGCGTTATAAAATTAATAATGGCAAGTAAAATTGCTATTTCGTAGCGGCTGTAGGCTACAGCTATACCAATTAAGCCCATATTCCAAATACTTGCAGCGGTTGCTGTGCCGGAGGTTGATTTGTTATTTTTCAAAATTGCGCCACCGCCAATAAAACCAATGCCAGTAATGATGCCTTGCAACATTTTTGATTGAGCTTCTGCGCCATCTAAAACCGACATAGCAATTAATGCATACCCACACGATGCAACAGCAACAAGAGGAAAGGTACGAAGACCTGCGCCATCATTACTACGCTCTCTGTCGTAAGCCATGGGCAGTGCAAGTAGGTATGCAATACCTAAGTGTATTAAGTTATCGATGATTTCATTCCACTGTAAATCAATTTCCATTATTGAGCCTGTGCTGGTTAACTTTGTTAATAATAAGCAAACAGCAAGCCATGGCATAAATAACTATTAATCAATGAGTTATTGTTAATACCTATATTTAACAAGAATTATTGAGGAAACTTTTACATGTTTTTATTACTATTTTACGCAATAGTTAATTTGATCTGAGTTTTAAAGCCCCGTATTCTTTTATCCAGACTAAAAGACACCTATGTGAATCTCTTGCCTTTAAATAAAACATTAAGCACCCCCACTAAGCTTGAAAAAACAGCCTTACTATTTTGCGTTGGGTTATCTGTTATTGCTTTTTTATTTCCTGAATTACTCACAGAGCACTTACAACCCGCTATTAATAAAATTTTAGGTTATTTAGGGTCGCCATTTTTTATATTGGTAAACTTGTTACTTTTTTCTGTGATAGCTATTGCTATAAGCCCATTAGGGCAACGAAAAATAGGAGGAGCGCAAGCACTTGTTGAGTTTAGTACCTTTGGTTGGCTTTCTATGCTGTTTGCAGCAGGGATGGGCTCAGGACTTATATTTTGGGGAGTAGCAGAGCCTGCACTACACACGGTTAACTCGCCTTTAAAGCAAAGCTTGTATCCCAACCACCAAACAAGTGGTTTGGCGCTTACCTTAGTTAATTGGGGCGCGCATGCATGGGCGCTCTATGCAGTATTTGGCTTGTTATTAGGTGGGCTTACTCGCAATAGTGGTAAAGCGGGCGATATTAGTGCTCCTGTGATCAGTGCAACTAAAGGCGTTATTAATCGGGCTTGGCAGTTACAGCTGAGCTTTAGCATTAAATTAATTGCCATACTTGCAATATTCTTTGGTGTCGTGGGCACAATTGCTAATTCAACTTTATTACTGCGTAAAGGGCTCGAGCTTGAGCTAGGGGTTGAATCGGCTTTATTTTCGGGGTTTATTATAATTTTTTTAATTGCGCTGCTTTATACCATTTCTGCAAAGTTGGGGCTTAAAAAAGGAATTCAAACTCTTAGTAAGTTTAATGTGTTTTTAGCATTTGCACTTATAGCATGGCTATTAATTTTTGTGCCTATAAAGCCAATTATAGATATAGCAATAGGCGGTACATGGGATTACATTCAGCTCATAACCACAGGTACATGGCAGTTTGAAAGCGTACTTAATGACCCCGCACGGGCAACAGGTTGGACATACAATTACTATTTTTGGTGGTTAGCTTGGGGCCCGTTTGTTGGTGTGTTTTTGGCAAAAATTAGCCAAGGACGGCCGGTTTGGCAATACATTTTAGGTGTCGTATTTGTACCAACCTTTGTGACTATCATATGGTTTAGTGTGTTTTCGGGCTCTGCAATTGCGTGGGATCAAACTCACAATGCAGGCATTTTAGAGGCTATTAAAGTCGATTATACGCAAGGGCTGTTTGTATTTTTCGAGCAATTAGGCTGGCAAGGCGGTCTATTAATTTGGTCAAGTTTATTGCTTCTACTCATTTTTGTAGCCACATCAGCAGACTCTGCTGTTTTGGTTATTCGCCAATTAAGTGGTGCAAGTGAAGTTCAAACATGGAGCTTGTATGCTTGGTCGTTTGCACTAGGTTTATGCGCTTTTGTTTTGTTAGTACAAAACAATGAACCATTAAACAGAAGCGTTGCTATTATTGGAGCGCTTCCTTTTTTAATTATATTTATATTGCAATTAATTGGTTTTATTAAAGAGTTCATACGTGAATTTAAGCACTAAGGCTTACATTTATTTACAATGCTATTTTTAAAGTTGTATATAATTTAGGTAATTATATTGGTGGGGTTAATAATGCGTACTTTTTTGATTATTCTATTTTCAAATGTATTAATTGGTTGCGCTGCTGCGGGTATAATTTTAGATGGGGCAGCGCGCTCTCAACCTGGCCCAGTAAATGTGGGGCCTGTTGTAAAAGATAAAGAGGGCTTTAGCTTTACTAAACTCGGTGTTGAAGCCGATATGGCTATAGTTGAATTTATTAAAGGTAAGGGCAATAACAATACGGTACAAGTATGCAGGCAAGTGAGTAAAGTATTGAAAGAGTGTGTAGAGTTAGAAAAGTCATCCCTACACACTAATGAGCCTATGCAGTTAAAAACTGATGATGAAATAATAAGTGTTGGTCAATAAAGCTGCTTATAAAAAAGTAGCTATGATCGTAGCCTGCTTGCATTTCAAGTGTAAGTGGGTAGCCTTTTTTATCAGCAATAGCGACTAAGTTTTCTGGCTTAAGTTGCTCTTGTAAAAAGCCATCAGCATCACCTTGACTCACTAACATAGGTAAGTAATGAGCTTGCTCTGCGTTTTTCATCAACTCGCAGCTATCATATTGTGCCCAAAGCGCTTTGTCATTTCCTAAATAACCAGTAAATGCTTTTACACCCCAAGGGCATTCAATCGGATTTACAATAGGGCTAAAAGCCGAGGCACTTACAAACGAAGTCGGGTTTTTAAGTGCAACCATTAATGCACCGTGCCCGCCCATAGAGTGACCACTAATTGCTTTTGTGCTTGTAATCGGAAAATGTTGTTCAATAAGTGCTGGTAATTCACTAACAACATAATCGTACATATTAAAATGAGTGTTGTAAGGAGCTTGCGTGGCATTTACGTAAAAGCCTGCGCCTTGTGCAAAGTCGTAGCTGTCTTCATTGGGGACGTTTTCGCCGCGCGGGCTAGTGTCAGGCGCTACAATAGCAATACCCAGCTCAGCTGCTTTTTTAAATGCGCCGGCTTTTTGCATAAAATTTTCGTCTGTACAGGTTAAACCTGATAGCCAATAAAGTACCGGTACTTTGTTTGTCTCACTTGCGCCAGGTGGTAAAAATACGGCAAAGCGCATAGTGCTATGTGTACTTTGCGAGCTGTGAGTATATTGTTTATGCCAACCGCCAGACACTTTTACACTTGAGATATTTTCTAACATACTTAATCCTTAAAAGCCGTAAACTTAAAAGTATTACGGCTTATTAATAAGCTATTTTACGAATGCAGTTTATTAGTAATGAATGACTGTACGAATACTTTTGCCTTCGTGCATTAAGTCAAACGCTTCATTAATATCTTCAAGGCCCATTGTATGAGTAATAAAGTCGCTAAGAGCAAATTCACCCGCCATGTAACGCTCAACAATTTCAGGAAGTTGTGAACGGCCCTTAACACCACCAAATGCGCTACCACGCCATACACGCCCAGTTACCAGTTGAAACGGACGGGTTGATATTTCTTGGCCTGCACCCGCCACACCAATAATTACCGATTCTCCCCAACCTTTATGGCAACACTCAAGTGCTGAGCGCATAACGTCAACATTACCGATACATTCAAACGAGTAGTCAACGCCGCCGTCTGTCATTTCAACAATAACCTCTTGAATTGGCTTGTCGAAATCTTTTGGGTTAATTAAATCAGTTGCACCTAGTTTTGTAGCTAAATCGAATTTAGTGGTGTTTATATCAACACCAATAATACGACCAGCACCGGCCATTTTTGCGCCAATAATCGCAGACAAACCAATACCGCCTAAGCCGAATATAGCAACAGTGTCGCCAGGCTTTACTTTAGCAGTGTTGGTAACTGCGCCCATGCCTGTTGTTACACCACAGCCTAGTAAGCAAATCTCTTCTAGTGATGCTTCTTTATTTACTTTAGCGAGTGAGATTTCTGGCAATACAGTGTACTCAGAGAACGTTGATGTACCCATGTAGTGATAAATTGGTTGGCCGTCTTTAAAAAATCGTGTAGTGCCGTCTGGCATTAGGCCTTTACCTTGTGTTTCGCGCACGGCTGAACACAGGTTAGTTTTACCTGAAGTACACATTTTACATACGCCACATTCTGCAGTGTATAAAGGAATAACATGATCCCCAACTTCAACACTCGTTACGCCTTCGCCAACAGCATAGACAACACCAGCGCCTTCGTGACCTAAAATAGCAGGAAATATGCCTTCAGGATCTTGGCCTGATAATGTAAATGCATCGGTATGACACACACCTGTAGCGGTAATTTTTACCATGACTTCGCCTTTTTTAGGCATCATCACATCAACTTCTTCAACACTAAGTGGTTGATTAGGACCCCAAGCAATGGCAGCTTTTGATTTAATAAATTCAGACATGTGTTTTATTTCCTTTAACTGGCTATTAAAAAATAATTGTAGACCCAATTTGCTTGGGTGATGTGCTTATTGTATTTGTTTCTCAAATAATGATAATCTCAATTTTATTAAAACACTTTTACAGTATGGTAATAATGGCGCGTTGGAATGGAATAGATGAGTTTATAGCTGTTGGGGAGGAGGGCAGCTTTACTGCGGCTGCAAAAACGCTTGGACTTTCGGTTGCGCATATTAGCCGCCATGTTACAGCGCTTGAGCAACGTTTAAATACCCAGCTTTTAACCCGTACAACCCGTAAAGTGGTTTTAACCAAAGAAGGCGAAGTGTACTTACATCAAATAAAGCACTTACAACACGCTATGGACGAGGCAACTCAAGGTCTTGCCACGCACCAAACTACACCAAAGGGTAAAATTAAGCTCACAGCCCCTGTTATGTATGGGGAAACGTTCATTATGCCTATAGTGCATAATTTTATGAAGGATCATCCCGAGGTCGAAGTTGTTGCCACACTAAGTAACGAGCAAGAAAACTTATTAGAGGGCGGATTTGATTTAGCCATAAGGCTAGGGCACTTAAAAGATTCGAGCTTAAAAGCGCGTAGGTTAAGTGCGCGGCGTTTTATTATGTGCGCGGCACCACAGTATTTAACGCGATTTGGTGAGCCGCATACTTTAGGCGAGCTAAACAGCCATGAATGTTTAATTGGTAATAGCAGCTACTGGCGCGTAAACGAAAATGGGCGCGATAAACACATTAAAATAGCGGGGCGGTTACAGTGTAATAGTGGTTGGGCGCTGGTGGATGGCGCAAAAAAGGGGCTCGGTATTGTACAACTCCCAGACTACTACATAGAAAACGAAATTAACTCAGGGCAATTAGTGCCTATTTTAACGCCCTATCAACCACAGCAAGAAGGAGTATGGGGCGTGTATCCGCCAAGGCAGTTTGTGGCCACTAATGTACGGGTATTGCTCGATTATTTAGTTAAAGGGCTTAAAACTTAACCGCGAATTAATGGTTAAATACATATTGCTGTAAATATAGCCAAGTATCAGATTTTTAAATTATTTCTTACATTTTACGCCATACCCAAAGGCACTTTTTTCGTGCTACTATTGCTCAATACTTTTACGATAAGTGTTAAAAATAATATGTTTCAACCGGTTAGCTTATTTATAGGGCTTAGATACAGTCGCTCATCTAAAGGAAATGCGTTTATATCGTTTATTTCGTTTTTTTCTATTGCCGGTATCGCTATTGGTTTAATGGCATTATTTACGGTAAGCAGTGTAATGAACGGGTTTGAAAATAGCCTAAAAACCAATATGCTTGGACTTATTCCGCATGTTGAAGTTAGCGCAGGTAAACACACTGCCACCCAAATGAACACCCTAAAAACCGACCTCGAACAATCTCCTTATGTTGATCATGTAAGCTTATATCGCCACGGCGAAGCTATTTTGCAAACGAATAAAGACTTGCACGGCGTTTTACTACAAGGCCTTTATAACGATAGTGGTTCTTTGTATAAAATTACCGATAAAATAGTGCAAGGCGATTGGAAAACTGTATTAAACAAAAATTACAACATTGCTATAAGCCGTTATTTGAGTCGTAAATTAGGCGTTAGCGTGGGTGATAAGCTTCGCGTTATTATGCCTAATGCTTCAACGTATACACCACTTGGGCGAGTACCCAGCCAGCGTTTATTTAAAGTTGCCGCAATATACGAAACCGGATCTGAGATAGATATGGCACTTGCGTTTACGAGTGGCGCTTCACTACAACGGGTGTTAAAGCTGGATAAAAACACCGCCCCAAATTTAAGTGTTTCATTGCACGAACCTTTCGAACTAGATGAATTTATTGAAGCAAGCCAACGTATTTTAAAAGATCACAATTACAGTGATTGGCGCAGTACCCAAGGTACTCTATTTGCAGCCGTTGCTATGGAAAAGCGCATTATGTCTATGTTGCTTGCCCTCATTGTATTGGTGGCTGTATTTAATATTGTATCGGCATTAACCATGATGGTAAGCGAAAAACAAGGTGAAGTAGCCATACTACAAACGTTAGGTTTAACACCTTCGCAAGTGCAAAAAGTGTTTATGGTGCAAGGCTTATATAACGGCGTAATTGGTACCGCAATAGGCGCATTTTTAGGTGTAATATTTAGTTTATATATAAATGAGCTACTTGCATTAGTGGGCTTAAACTTACTGGCGGGTATAGAGCTTCCGGTAAAATTTGATATTTTGAGTTTAGTAATAATAGCGTTTGCCAGTATTGCTATGAGCTTTTTAGCTACCTTATATCCTGCGCGTAAAGCCGCAAAAGTAAAACCAGCAGAGGTATTACGTTATGAATGATTTAGTGATTAGTTGTGAAAATTTAAGTAAGGTTTATCAAGACGGCAGCAACCAAGTTGAAGTATTAAAAGGCGTTGATTTAGCGCTTCAGCAAGGTGAAATGCTCGCTATTGTCGGGAGTTCTGGCTCTGGTAAAAGTACGCTTTTACACATACTTGGCACATTAGATACCGCAAGCTCAGGTAGCGCTAAAATTAAAAACCAAGAAGTTGCAAAACTTTCGCGAACAGAGCAAGCCGCATTTAGAAACCAAAATTTGGGCTTTATCTATCAATTTCATCACTTATTAATGGAGTTTAGCGCAGTTGAAAACGTGGCTATGCCATTATTAATTAAAGGCTTGAGTGCAAAAGAAGCCAAAGCTCAAGCGCTCGATATGCTCGAAAAAGTCGGCCTTGCACATCGCAGCTCGCATAAACCATCTGCGCTTTCTGGTGGAGAGCGCCAGCGAGTGGCTATTGCCCGCGCACTGGTTACTAAACCTGCGCTTGTGCTTGCTGATGAACCAACCGGTAATTTAGATAAACAAAATGCGATTAAAATTTACGATTTAATTAATGAGCTTAACCAAAGCTTAAACACGAGTTTTGTGGTAGTTACACACGATTTAGAACTTGCCGATAAGCTAGGCAAAATAGCTTATTTAGACGATGGAAAACTAGCTATTAAAGAGTCGCAGCATGTTGCTTAGTGCATTTTTAAGTAAACGTTTTAGAGCCTATTCAGGCCACAAAGATGAAAAAAACGGCTTTGTTAGTTTTATCGCTAAAGCGTCGACTATTGGTATTTTATTAGGTGTCGCGGTTTTAATTGTGGCGCTGTCGGTAATTAATGGTTTTGAGCAGCAACTAGTACATAGATTGCTAAGTGTTGTGCCACAGGTTGAATATGTAGCACCAAGTAGACCCATCGCGAATTGGTCGCAAAAAGTTGAGGATTTACAAACACAACCGCATGTAACAGGGGCTGCGCCATTTATTGCAGTGAATGGGATGGCGCAATATAAAAGCCAGCTAAAAGCGATAGAAATTCGAGGTGTTGAGCCATCGCTCGAGAGTAATGTATCGGCGGTAAATCAGTTTACCAGTGGTAAGTTAGTGAGCCAGTTAGGCCTTGACGATGTAATTTTAGGTAAGCAAATAGTAAAACAGTTAGATGCAAAAGTAGGCGACAACATTACGTTACTTATTCCGCAAATAGGCCAAAAAGGTCAGTCATTATTAGCGCCTAAACGCGTAACACTTAACCTTGCAGGTGTTATAGAAATGGGCGGCCCCATTGATAGTACAGCTGCGTTTATACATCTTAATAAAGCGCAGCAAACATTGGGTTACGATGAAACTCAAGTAACAGGGCTGCGGTTAAGTGTTGATGATGTGTTTTCGGCGCACCAAATAGCGCTAAAAGTGGGCCAAACTATTGACGACTACGTGTATGTTTCAAGTTGGTTTAGAACCCAAGGCAGCCTTTATCAAGATATTCAAATGGTACGTACCATTGTTTATATTGTGGTGTTTTTAATTATAGCGGTAGCCAGTTTTAATATTGTGTCCTCCTTGGTAATGGAAGTACGCGAAAAACAAGGCAATATCGCAATTTTAAAAACCATGGGCGCGAAAGACAGTACTATTTTAGCCACCTTTGTAATGCAAGGCTTAATGCAAGCATTTGTAGGCGTGGCACTAGGAACACTAATTGGTGTGGTATTAGCGCTTAATATAAGTGAGCTTTTTACGTGGATAAGCCAATTATTTGGAGCCAATCCACTTGAGGGCGTTTATTTTATAGAGTTTTTACCAAGTAAATTAGTACTTGAAGATATTGGTATTACAGTGATTGTTACATTTGTGCTTGCGATACTTGCCACTATTTATCCTGCATGGCAAGCAACACGCGTAGATCCTGCCAAGGTGCTTGGTAACTAGGTATAAGAAGCTCAGATAAAAATTAATAGGGTGGTATTAGTAAACCTGTTAAACTAGGTGCTTATTTAAAATTAAGCAATAACTGCTTGGTTGCTATACCTCACTTTGGGATTTACTTTGACTAATAACGATATTTTACGCCGCATTCGCTACACTTTTAACTTAACTGATACTGCTATGGTCAATGTTTTTGCATCAGCAGAGCATACGGTCACCAAAGAGCAAGTAATTGCATGGTTAACTAAAGAAGGTGAAGAGGCTTTTACCCCAATAAGTGATACTGAGTTTGCTAGCTTTTTAAATGGGTTTATTAATACCCAACGTGGCAAACGCGAAGGTGAGCAACCAGAGCCTGAGAAAAAGCTAAACAACAATATTATCTTTATGAAGCTACGTATTGCTTTAAACATGAAAGCAGAAGATGTTATAGAAACACTTGCACTTGTTGATTTTGATTTAAGTAAACATGAGTTAAGCGCATTTTCTCGTAAAGTAGATAACAAACATTACCGTGTTTGTAACGATCAAATATTACGTTTGTTTTTAACCGGCGTACAAAAGCAGCACCGTCCAGAAGAGTCTGCTGAGTAACTGGTTTTAGCTAATTAGCTTTTAGTTAGTGGGTTTTTTGCGAGCGCAATGCAGTATAAAACCCATTAATTGTTATATTTTTAAACAAACCCATACCTAACCTAATACTTCTAAAATTCCCTTTTGAAAATATAAAAACTCGCTTGGCACTGTTCTAATTTTAAATCTGTGAATTTAAATTCATCTTTAATACATAAAAATCAAACTTCCAATCAAAAATAATTCACGCAGCACGCGTTAAATATCTCAATTTTTCATGCTAAGGTAATAGTTAATTATATTAAATTAAGACTTTAAAGCATGAATCATAAACTTGATCACGTTTACTTTAACATCTGATAAATACTTTTATTATTAACACGGAAGAATAATTATGAATTATATCCATAGCACAATCGCACAATTAAAAAATAGTAGTCCTGCACAATGCGAGTTTTATCAAGCCGTTGAAGAAGTACTTGAATCACTCGAACCTATCTTAGAAAACTCAGAAAAATACAAAAAAAATGCCATTATACAACGCTTAGTTGAGCCTGAACGCCAAATTATGTTTAGAGTTCCCTGGGTTGATGACGAAGGCAATATTCAGGTAAATAAAGGCTACAGAATTGAGTTCAACTCTGCACTTGGCCCCTATAAAGGTGGCTTACGTTTTCACCCAAGTGTAAATGCCAGCATAATTAAATTTTTAGGGTTTGAGCAAATATTTAAAAATGCTTTAACAGGTTTACCAATCGGTGGTGGTAAAGGCGGGGCAAACTTTGATCCAAAAGGGCGCTCAGATGCTGAAATAATGCGTTTTTGCCAATCATTTATGAGCGAGCTCTATCGCCATATTGGCCCTACAACCGACGTACCCGCTGGAGACATTGGAGTAGGGGCAAGAGAAATAGGTTACTTGTTTGGTCAATATAAGCGTTTGACTGGGCGCTATGAAGGTGTTTTAACAGGTAAAAGCTTATTGTGGGGTGGATCGCTTGTACGAAAAGAAGCCACGGGATACGGCGCTGTTTATTTTGCTGACTACATGCTGCAAGCGCGCGGCGATAGCCTACAAGGTAAGCGCTGCTTGGTCTCGGGCGCAGGTAATGTTGCTATTTATGCTATGGAAAAGCTTTATCAAATGGGGGCAACACCAGTAAGTTGCAGCGACTCTCGTGGCACTGTGTATCATGAATCGGGTATAGATTTAAATCTTATTAAATGTTTGAAAGAGCAATCGCGTGATTGCTTGAGCGCATATAAACAAACTCACCCCGATGCTATTTATATTCCTGTAAATGACTACCCTAAAGATGGGCACGCTGTTTGGCGCTTTAATGCTGCCGCTGCTTTTCCGTGCGCCACACAAAATGAATTAACACAGGCAGACGCTAACGCATTATTATCCGGCGGTTGTTTATTAGTAAGTGAAGGCGCAAACATGCCTTCAACAAAAGAGGCTATAGATTGCTTTATTGCTGCAAAAATTGCGTATGGACCAGGTAAAGCGGCCAATGCCGGCGGCGTTGCGACAAGCCAATTAGAAATGGCACAAAATGCGAGTATGCAAAGTTGGACCTTTGAAGAAGTTGACGAAAAGCTAAAACAAATTATGAAAAATATATTTGTTACCGCTAACGATACCGCTACAGAATTTGGTGAGCCTGGAAACCTTTTATTAGGCGCTAACATTGCAGGCTTTAGGCGCGTTGCAGATGCAATGATTGAGCAGGGCGTCGTTTAATATTAAAGCTGAAAAATAAGGCTTTAATATAATGTGATTTTAAAACTAGCCATAAAATTGAGTATATTATGGTTAGTTTTAAATATTAACGCTATTAGTGAACTATAACCCTATAAAGCTGGGCTATAACAGCGTAGGATCAAGTTACTTTCGAATGAAAATTAGGTTTGCACTTTAGGTGCATTAAGACAAAAAATTATGCAACTAACTGCAAAACCATCACTTCCTAATGCGTTACTTATTTCTATTAGTACACCACAATTTAAAGGTGACGAAGCAACAGAGTCGCTTGCAGAGCTTGCTCGTTTGGTAACTACGTTAGGCTTTAAAGTAGTAGGTACACAATCGCAAAAGCAAAGTTCTACCCAAAAAGTTAATGTACTGGGCTCAGGAAAACTAGCTGAAATAGCACACCTTACCGGCAATAAAGGGATGGTTGAAAACGAGCAAGAAGATGATTTACTTGATGAAGACCCTTTAACCGAAATATCCTCAGAAATTCCATCAGACGAACTTGATTTTGCATGTGCTGATGTAGTGGTATTTGACTGTGATTTAACGCCTTCTCAACTACGTAATGTTGAGAACCAGCTGGGTGTAGAAGTATTTGATCGCACCGGTATTATCATTGAAATATTTAGCCGTCATGCGCGTACTAAAACAGCAAAATTACAAGTTGAAATTGCTCGCCTTAATTATGTAGCGCCACGGCTTCGTGAAACATCAACAGGTGATAAAGAACGCCAAATGGGTAAAGGTGCGGGTGAAACCACACTTGAGCTAAATCGCCGTAAGGTGCGCGATCAATTAGCTGAATTAAAGCGTGAGCTTGTTAGTGTTCAAGATGTAATGATGGACAGACGTACGCAGCGCTCTGAGCTATTCTCAGTGGCTTTAATTGGTTATACCAATGCGGGCAAGTCATCAATGATGCGCGCAATTACAGGTAGTGATGTAGAAGGCGAAAACAAACTCTTTGCAACGCTAGATACGACTGTTCGCGCGCTGTATCCGATTACGCAGCCACGTATATTGGTTTCAGATACGGTTGGTTTTATTAAAAAATTACCTCATGATTTGGTTGCTTCATTTCATTCAACGCTCGCTGAGGCACATGATGCATCGTTATTGTTGTATGTTGTAGATGCTTCAGATCCTTCTTTTCGTTCACAACTTGAAGTAGTACATAAAGTACTGGCAGAAGTTGGGGTGGAAGGCAGCAAAAAATTATTAGTACTGAATAAGTCAGACCAATTAAGTACTGAGCTGCAGCAGTCGCTAATGGATGAATTTCCTGATGCGATGATGACCTCTACGCGTAATCCAGATGATATTAGTAAGTTGCACAAATACATTATTGGCATTGCTCAAGAGGACATGATTGAAGAAGAGATTGTTATACCGTACACAGCCAAAGGTATCGTGGGCGAAATCCGATCGAGTATGAGTGTTGTTAAAGAAGAATATGAATACAGCCACATTAAATTAACAGTGCGCTCGAGTGCGATTGATTTAGAACGTTTAAAAAAGAGAATGTTAGATTTATAATAAATTTAGTATACAAAAAGCACAGCCAATTGGCTGTGCTTTTTAATCGTTACTTGAGGTAGATTTATTATTCAGAGTTCAGATTTTTTGTAGAGAAAAATTAGGAGAAGGCTTTGTCGCTTAGCTCTTCTTGCATTTGCTCACGCATTTTAAATTTTTGCAGTTTACCTGTTACTGTCATTGGATAGTTTTCTACAAAACGGATATGTCGTGGCATTTTAAAGTAGGCTAGTTTGTCTTTTAAAAACTCACGAATTGCTTGCTCATCAAGTACAGCATCTTCTTTTGGTTGGATCCAAGCGCATACTTCTTCGCCATACCTTTCATCTGTTATACCAAATATGGCAGCATCTTGAATGCCCGGGTAGGTGTAAAGTACTTCTTCTATTTCTCGAGGGTAAATGTTTTCGCCGCCGCGAATAATCATATCTTTTATACGCCCAACAATCGTGACAAACCCTTCTGTATCCATGACACCTAAATCGCCAGAGTGTAGCCAACCACTTTCATCTATTGTGGCTTTTGTTTTAGCATCGTCATTCCAATAGCAGCGCATTATGCCTGCACCTTTACTACACACTTCGCCAGGTTGACCAATTTTTTGAATGTTACCCAGTTCGTCAATTATTTTAACCTCAGTATGGGCAAGTGCGCGGCCAACCGTCGTTACTTGCCGCTCTATTGAAGAGTCTGTTTCGGTAATGTTGTTTATGGGGCTGCACTCCGTTTGCCCGTAAGCAATCAGTACTTGATGCATGTTCATTTGTGTTTGTACTTTGCGCATTACTTGCTCTGGGCATGTAGAGCCTGCCATTACACCCGTGCGTAACGTACTTAAGTCATAATCGTTGAAATTACTTAGCTCAAGCTCACTAATAAACATAGTAGGTACACCGTGCAGCGCTGTACATCCTTCTTGTTGAACTACATCTAGTGTGGTTTTTGCATCGAACGAATCACCTGGGTAAATGGCTGCTGCACCTTTACTAACACACAATAAGCTACCCAATACCATTGCAAAGCAATGATATAACGGGATAGGGATACATAACTTGTCATCGCTCGTAAAGTGCATAGATTCGGCGACGAATAGCGCATTATTTAAAATGTTTTTATGAGTGAGCGTTGCGCCTTTTGGGTTGCCTGTTGTGCCTGATGTAAATTGTATATTGATGTCTTGCTCAGCATTTAAGTTTGCACCTATTGCTTTTAATTCAAGCTCATGTGCCGATGTTGGCAAGTTAATAACATCATTAAAAGAGTACATACCAGGAGATGCTTCATCGCCAATGCGGATTATATTTTTAAGAGTGGGCAGTGCTTTTAAATTAAGTGTGTCTTTATCGCAAGTTGCAAGTTCTGGAGCCAAACCATTGAGCATTTCTAAATAATCACTGCCTTTGAAGTTTGATGCTGTGATTAGAGTAGAGCATTCAACACTATTTAAAGCGTATTGTAATTCGTTAGGGCGATATGCAGGGTTAATACACACCATTATTGCGCCAATTTTGGCTGTTGCAAATTGGGTTAAGCACCACTCAATATTATTAGGAGACCAAATACCAACGCGCTCTCCTGGTTTTACACCAAGGGCCAGTAAGCCCATAGCAAGTTGATTAACTTCTTTTTGAAATTCTTTATACGTTAAGCGAATACCCTGGTGATGAACTACAACAGCTAACGCCTCTGGGTTTTTGTCGACAATAAAGTCAAAGTACTCCCCGATAGTCGAATTTGTTAAAGGTGTGCTTTGTATACCTTTAAAGTAGCTTTGCGATAACGGTAAGTGATTTATTTGTTCTACTTCTTTTACCGCAATAGTGTGTGTGTGCATTGCTCTCTCCATGAAAATGTGTGTGAGTTATGTAAACTACAAAGTTAAAATAAACACATATTGTCGACAAAGAGAAGTGCAGTTAGACTAATGTATTATTAGATTAATAAAAGCTAATACTACTTTTTAGACACAAAAAAACGCGTCTTACACTGTAAGTACGCGTTTTTAAACGAGTAATGAGTTTACATTTCGTCGCTGCGGTATGTTTTTTTCATTATGTAAACGTAAGCGTTTACAAATGCATTTTCTTGGTACTTTTTAAGACCTGTTTCTTCAAAATCAATAGGAATAGGATTACGCTTTACCTGTTCTTTAATTTCAGTTGTGGTAAATAAACGTACGTCTAAATTGTCGATTAATTGAATCGCAGTTTCCATTTTGAATCCCTTTGCGCTGCCAGCAAATTTACCTTTAGGCTGACGCTCACGGATTGCAACAGAATCAATTTGGTAATCTTGCATTAGTTTTGCAAAATCGAATTGAAATTTACGCATTACTTCAGTGTCGTTACCGTTACCTAAGGTAAAGCGTGTTTGGCGCACATCGCGAATATCAAATACGTCATTATCTTTACTTAAAATACAAAGTAGTACATCACTACCGGTAATTTCTACACCACATGTTCTCATGTCTATTCTCTAAAATAACTTAATTACGCAGTATTATACGCAACACACATTAAAATGCGAGTGTAGGTATAGTTGTAGGTGCGTAATTAGTGCGTTGATGCTTTTATATTTTAATGAAATGATTTTTTTTGCTCTAAAAGTTACATTTTGTGCTCAAAACGGGTGGATTTCACCCCTTAAAACTTGTAATTAAATGCGCAGCACGCGACAATATATCTTTGTAGTTGAATAGACTCTGCATCTACATTTATTAGTCAATGCTTATTCGTAAAAGCGTTGTCGAGTCATTCTCATTTAATTTATTAAAAATACACGTGATACATTGTAGGTGTCACCACTGTAGCAAGGATTTATAATGCCAGTTATTACTCTTCCAGACGGAAGTCAACGTAGTTTTGAAAACCCTGTAAGCACGCTTGATGTTGCAAACGATATTGGCCCTGGTTTAGCTAAAGCGACCATTGCGGGTCGTGTTAATGGCGACCGTGTTGATGCATGTGATTTAATTAGTGAAGACTCTCGTCTTGAGATCATTACCGCTAAAGACGATGACGGCCTTGAAATCATTCGTCACTCTTGTGCTCACTTAATTGGTCATGCAGTTAAGCAACTTTTCCCAGACGCAAAAATGGCAATTGGTCCTACCATTGATAACGGTTTCTACTACGATATTGATATGGAACATTCATTATCACAAGATGATCTTGAAGCAATTGAAAAGCGTATGTTGCAACTTGCAAAAACCAACTACGACGTAGTGAAAAAAACAGTAAGCTGGCAAGAAGCACGCGATACATTTGAAGCGCGTGGCGAAACATACAAAATAGAAATTCTGGACGAAAACATCGCTAAAGATGACCGCCCAGGTTTATATCACCACGAAGAATATGTAGACATGTGTCGTGGACCTCACGTTCCTAACATGAAATTTTGCCAAAACTTCAAAATAATGAAAGTTGCGGGTGCATATTGGCGTGGTGATTCAGAAAACAAAATGCTACAACGCATTTACGGCACAGCGTGGGGCGATAAAAAGCAACTTAAAGCGTATTTAAAACGCCTTGAAGAAGCTGAAAAACGCGATCACCGCCGTATTGGTAAAGCGCTTGATTTATGGCATTGGCAAGAAGAAGCGCCAGGCATGGTATTTTGGCACAACGATGGTTGGAGCATTTACCGCGAGCTTGAAGAATTTGTACGTGAAAAGTTACGCGAATATGAGTACGAAGAAGTAAAAGGTCCAATGATGATGGACCGTTCACTTTGGGAAAAATCAGGTCACTGGGAAAAGTATTCAGAAGCAATGTTTACCACTGAGTCTGAAAAGCGTGAATACGCGATTAAACCAATGAACTGCCCAGGACATGTGCAGATCTTTAACCAGGGTTTAAAATCGTACCGTGATTTACCACTTCGTATGGCTGAATTTGGTTGTTGTCATCGTAATGAACCATCAGGTGCACTACACGGTTTAATGCGTGTACGTGGCTTTAC
Organism: Pseudoalteromonas sp. GW168-MNA-CIBAN-0100; assembly: GCF_040309225.1. NCBI lineage: Bacteria > Pseudomonadati > Pseudomonadota > Gammaproteobacteria > Alteromonadales > Pseudoalteromonadaceae > Pseudoalteromonas > Pseudoalteromonas sp. GW168-MNA-CIBAN-0100. Next base: position 20,653 of record NZ_JBEOOL010000021.1, read on the forward strand.
ACAAGATGATGCTCACATTTTCTGTACCGAAGAGCAGATAATGGACGAAGTTTCAGCGTGTATTAAGATGGTTTATGATACATATGAAACATTCGGATTTGAGAAGATTGTAGTTAAGCTATCTACTCGCCCAGAACAACGCATTGGTGAAGACCATATGTGGGATAAAGCAGAGCTTGCTTTAGCCGAAGCACTTAAGCTAAACGATATTGAATTTGATTATCTTCCGGGTGAAGGCGCGTTTTATGGTCCAAAGATTGAATTTACTTTATACGATTGTTTAGACAGAGCGTGGCAGTGTGGTACAGTGCAATTAGACTTTGCATTACCGGGTCGTTTAGGCGCTACTTATGTAGCAGAAAATAACGAACGTCGTACACCTGTAATGATACATCGTGCTATTTTAGGTTCTATTGAACGCTTTATTGGCATTTTAACTGAAGAGTACGCTGGTTTATTCCCGACGTGGCTTGCGCCAAAGCAAGTGGTAATTATGAATATTACCGATAAACAGGCTCCTTATGTTAAAGAAGTTGTACAAAAATTAAATAAACTTGGAATTAGAGCCGCTGCTGACTTGAGAAATGAGAAGATTGGCTTTAAAATCCGTGAGCATACACTGAAGCGTATTCCATACTTGCTTGTTGTTGGCGATAAAGAAGTTGAACAACAAGAAGTAGCAGTGCGTACTCGCACAGGTGAAGACCTAGGCAAATTTAATGTCGATGATTTTGTAGCTAAAATTAGCGAAGAAATTAAAAATCGACAGTAAAAATCGAGCGTGTAAGGCATTAACAAACAGCCAATTACACGCTTATATTATTGATATTCTTGGAGGAACGTACTATTAGAGGCGGCAAGAAAGGGCAACAAACAGCTCAAAAAAATCGTATTAACGAAGAAATTACAGCGCAAGAAGTTCGTTTAATTGACATTGAAGGCGAACAAGCTGGAATTCAGTCATTACAAGACGCGCAAACTATGGCCGATGCAGCGGGTGTTGATCTTGTTGAGATCAGTCCAAACGCTGAGCCGCCTGTTTGTAGAATCATGGATTACGGTAAGTTCATCTTTGAAAAAAGCAAAGAACTAAAAGAGCAGAAGAAGAAGCAAAAGCAAATCCAGATAAAAGAAATCAAATTCCGTCCTGGTACGGATGAAGGTGATTATCAGGTTAAGCTTCGCAACTTACGTAAGTTCTTAGAAGCTGGCGATAAAGCTAAGATTACTATCCGCTTCCGTGGTCGTGAAATGGCTCACCAAGAAATTGGTATAGAATTATTAAACCGTATCAAAGCCGATTTAGAAGAACTTGCAGTAGTTGAGTCTTTCCCAAATCGTGTTGAAGGTCGCCAAATGGTTATGATGATGGCGCCTGTTGCTAAAAAATAATTTTTAAGCGATAATACGCACCGAAATTAGCTCAGGTCTGCAAGTAATATGCGAATATTCACCTGAGTTAACCGGTATTAAAGTAAGATTGCGGCATTTATGTTGGGTCTTCACCGGAACATGGCAGTAAGTTAGGCCTAAAAGTGGAGCTATAGAAATATATCTCACGCCTGCTTACTAATTTAAAAGCAATACAATTTGGAGTTATTGCAATGGCTTATAAGCTAAAAAGTCACAGTGGCGCTGCTAAGCGTTTCAAAAAGACTGCTTCTGGCGGTTTCAAGCGTAAACAAGCGCATCTTCGTCATATTCTGACTAAGAAAACTTCTAAGCGTAAGTTACACCTACGTCCTAAGATGATGGTTCATAAAAATGACCATGGTCTAGTTTCACGTATGTTACCGTTCGCTTAATAGGGGTTTTTAGAAATGGCAAGAGTTAAACGCGGCGTTGTCGCACGTGCACGTCACAAAAAAGTTTTAAAACAAGCAAAAGGTTACTACGGAGCACGTTCACGTGTTTACCGCGTAGCTTTCCAGGCTGTTACTAAAGCGGGTCAATACGCTTACCGTGACCGTCGTGCGAAGAAACGTACTTTCCGTCAATTATGGATTGCACGTATCAATGCTGCTTCACGTCAAAATGGTCTGTCTTACAGCCGTTTTATCAATGGTCTTAAAAAGACATCTGTAGAAATCGATCGTAAGATCCTTGCAGATATCGCTGTTTATGATCAAGTTGCATTCGCAGCGCTTGTAGAAAAAGCAAAAGAAGGCCTAGCCGCTTAAGCTTTTTCATATAAGTATTAAAAAAGGAGCCTATGGCTCCTTTTTTTGTGCCTGTAATTTAATAACTTACACTTTTTTATAGCTGAGCTAAATCGGCTTTTTCAAATTAATACCCATCTGCTTATATTAGCTCTATTTATCGATAAAAAGATACGTTAGAGCAGGGCGAAATTCACTATTTAGTTGTTCTTGGCAATTGCTCCATCATTACTCACTTTCCTGGATCCATGCAGACGTATATCAGACATTTTTGGCGCTGTTAGCGTCAGATGTAATCCTTTAAATTGATTAAGTATTTTTACGAGTTGGTATAAATAGTAATGTAATGAATTACTGTACATTAATAACGTTATATAGCCTTAAAATACAGGTGTGAATGAGTGACATGTAATTGGCTGCATTTTTTTGTTGAATCACCGCAGTTTCCTCATTATAAAAAATTTAGTTGATATAATTTATATAATTAAGGCGTTTGTTAGAGAATTTTATGTTTGCAAGTTTACTAGTTTTATCTGCAAGTGTGGCGTATGACGCACACTTACCTCCATTAATTGAGTGGCAGGGGAAAAGCGTAGAGCTTTTACAAAAACAAGGGCCGTTAACTACTGATTTTGAGTTGTCAGAAGGGGAAGCGTCGCCAGATTATGCAAATACAATGGCATTTGTAGATAGATTAGTTGCTGCAAACCCTACTCAGTTTCAATCTCAAACCATTGGCTATAGTAATAGCAAGCGTGCAATAAAAATGTTGATTGCCAGTGAACAAGGTTTTTTTGAAGCAAGGCAAATGGCTAATAGCACTAAGCCAACTATTTTTATCCAGGCAGGAATACATTCTGGTGAAATAGACGGTAAAGATGCCATGTTTATGCTGCTTAGAGATATAGCGACTGGTAAGCGCCGTGACATTTTAAAAAAGGTAAACATATTATTTATTCCTATTTTAAATGTAGATGGACACGAACGTAGCAGTGCATTCAATCGCATCAATCAACGGGGCCCTACAAAAATGGGCTTTAGAACAAATGCTAATAACCTTAATTTAAATCGTGATTTTACTAAATTAGATACCCCAGAAGTTAGAAGTGTTCTAAAGGTTATTAACGACTACAACCCAAATTTATACATTGATGTACACGTAACCGACGGCGCAGATTACCAATACGATGTGACTTATGGCTACAATCCGGTATTTTCAAGCGAGTCGCCTGCGGTATCTGATGCACTAAACCAGTTTTTTAAACCTCTGATTGACGATACGCTAGCTAAGCAAGGGCACATGCCAGGGCCACTTGTTTTTGTTATGGACAAGCGCGACTTTAAAAAAGGATTAGCGGGATGGGTTGCTACGCCGCGCTTTTCAAATGGTTGGGGTGATTTAAAGTCATTACCGACTATTTTAGTTGAAAATCATTCATTGAAGCCTTACAAGCAACGTGTATTAGGAACTTACGTATTTTTAGATGGTGCTATTACTGCGCTATCAAAGCACAGTCATGAATTAGCTAATGCAGTAAAAAAAGAACAGGAATTTGTTCCTAAACAGTTAATAGTAAAGCGTGGCTATTCCAAGCAAGCTGATACGATTGCGCAGTTTAAAGGTATTGAGTATTCATCAAGCATGAATGCGCTCTCAGGCCAAAATGAAGTGAAGTATTTGGGTAAAGCACATACATATACCGACTTACCTATTTATTGGCAAAAAGATGTACAACATACAGTTGAAGTACCTAAAGCTTTTTTTATTCCGCCTGTATATCGCAATATTATTAAGAAACTAAAGTTACATGGTGTCTCTATTAATAAACTTGTAGGGGCAAACACACAGCCTTTAAAAGTAGCAAAGGTGGCAGACTACACGTTTGATAAAGCGCCATTTGAAGGCCGTTTTAGAGTGTCAGCAAGTTTTGATTATGTCCCTGCAATAAATGTAGATTTAGATGGTTGGTATCAAGTCAATACTCAACAAAAAGCAGGTGAGCTTGCCGTGCATTTATTGCATCCTGAAGCACCAGATTCGTTTTTTGCATGGGGGGAATTTAATACTATTTTTCAGCGTACTGAGTACATGGAAAACTATGCACTAATTCCGTTTGCACGCCAAATGCTAAAAGACAATCCAAAGCTAGCGCTTAAGTTTGATGAAAAGCTTAAAGATAAATCGTTCGCAAGCGACGCTGATGCGAGATTAAACTGGTTATATGAGCAAAGTCCATTTTATGATCAAGCGTACTTAAAGTACCCAATATTGATGTCATTTGAAGAAGAAGTTGTTATTCCAGATCAAAAAAGTAAAGAAATCTAATATGCAAATTATAACCATACCCGTCACTGCATTTGCACAAAATAGTCGTATTATTTGGTGTAGTGAAACTAAACAAGCCGTAGTCATAGACCCAGGTGGCGACCCTGATAAAATAGTAGCTGCCCTTAATGAGCATAAACTAGAATTAAGTGCTATTTGGTTAACGCACGGGCATTTAGATCATGTGGGTGGGGCTGATATTTTACGTAATCAATTTAACGTACAAATTATTGGCCCACAAAAAGATGAGTACTTCTGGTTTGAAAACTTACCTATGCAAGCACAAATGTTCGGGTTTAAACCCATTGAGCCTTTTTATCCGGATATTTGGCTAAACCATAACGACACCGTGAGCGTAGGTAAACTTAGCTTTTTAGTGAAGCATTGCCCAGGGCATACACCTGGTCATATTGTGTTTTATCAACAAGACAATGAATGCGTTATTGTAGGTGATGTTATTTTTAAAGGCTCAGTAGGGCGAACTGATTTCCCTAAGGGGAACAGCGAACAACTTATAGAGTCGATTAAGACGCATATTCTAACCTTACCTGATAATACTAAAATATTGGCAGGGCATGGGAGCGACACTACGGTTGGATTTGAAAAACAAACAAACCCTTTTGTGAGTGGTAAGTTTGGTTAAGTTACTTATTTGAAGTTTGGCAAACTGCATAAAAATTAAAAATAAGCAGACTGAGTTTTAAAATGGTTGTATAATTTAACCAGTTTATTTGATAAATAAGAAATAAAATGTCTCTAAATCACGTAGATCGCCAAATATTGGCACTTTTACAACAAGATGCTAGTTTATCAACCGCAGAAATTGCTGATAAAGTAGGCTTGTCTCAGTCTCCATGCTGGCGTCGAATTGCCAAGCTAGAGCAAGATGGTTATATAAAAAGCAAAGTGGCTCTTTTAGATGAGAAAAAACTTGGCTTTGATATGCTTGTATATGCACATGTGCGCTTATCAAATCACGGTAAAAAGAACCTTGCTGAATTTGAAAAACTTATAATGAGTTATGATCAAGTAACAGAGTGTTACACCATGGCCGGAACAATGGACTTTATGCTACGCATAATTTCACAAGGCATAGAAGGTTATGAGCACTTTGTACGCGATAATTTACTAAGCTTAGAATATGTACAAGAAGTACATTCTAATGTAACAATGACATGTGTAAAACGCAGTACTTCCCTCCCTTTATAAAAGCACTTCTTTTAAAAGCTAAACCTCTTTTAGTTTAGTTTAACCACATAATGACAATTGTTAACTGAGCGCTAATTTGGTAGAATTTAGCGCTTTTTTTGATACCCATTACACCATTTGAGGAACTCAATGTTTAACTTACTCAGTAGGGCGCCTAGCTCTGCTAAAAACGATATTCTATCTGGATTAACTGTGGCGCTAGCCTTGGTGCCAGAAGCTGTTGCGTTTGCCTTTGTTGCAAATGTAGAACCTTTAGTTGGTCTATATGCCGCGTTTATCGTTGGTTTAATCACGGCTATATTTGGTGGCCGCCCCGGTATGATTTCAGGTGCAACCGGTGCACTAGCTGTTGTTATGGTAAGTTTAGTGCTTGATCATGGTGTTGAGTATTTATTTGCGACCGTATTGCTCATGGGCATACTGCAGATACTCGCGGGTGTATTTAAACTCGGTAAGTTTATCCGCATGGTTCCTCATCCGGTAATGCTTGGTTTTGTAAACGGCTTAGCTATTGTTATTTTTCTTGCTCAGTTAGGACAATTTAAAGTGCCTGATGGTATGGGCGGACAAGAATGGATGACGGGTAACCCGTTATATATTATGCTTGGTTTAGTGGCTTTAACCATGGCTATTATTCAGTTTTTACCTAAACTAACAACGGCTGTACCCTCTACATTAGTCGCTATTATTACAGTGACCGCTTTAGTCATTGGTTTGGATTTAGAAGCGCATACTGTAGTTGATTTCTTAAAAGGAATGACAGGCGACGAAGCTGCAACAATTGCAGGCGGTTTACCTCAGTTTCATATTCCTATGGTACCGTTTACTTTCGAAACGCTACAAATTATTTTTCCTTATGCACTTATTTTAGCGGCTATTGGTTTAATTGAATCATTATTAACGCTTAGCTTAATTGACGAGATTACAGAAACTCGCGGTCACAGTAATAAAGAGTGTATAGGCCAAGGCGCTGCAAATATTACTTGTGGTATGTTTGGTGCAATGGGGGGGTGTGCAATGATTGGTCAATCAATGATCAACATTAACTCAGGTGGTCGTTCTCGCTTATCGGGTATAAGTGCTGCATTGATGTTGCTTGCGTTCATCATATTCGCTTCAAGCTTAATTGAGATGATCCCACTAGCTGCACTTGTTGGTGTTATGTTTATGGTTGTATTAGGTACGTTTGAATGGGCCAGCTTTAAAATGATGAAGCGTGTGCCTCTATCTGACGCGTTCGTAATAGTACTTGTATCGGGTGTGACGGTTATTACCGATTTAGCGATTGCAGTATGTGTAGGTGTTATTGTATCTGCATTAGTATTTGCTTGGCAGCATGCTAAGCACATATACACAACTAACTATATTGACGAAGAAGGCGCTAAAGTATATGAGTTACATGGCCCGCTTTTCTTTGGTTCAGTTAAAAACTTTGCAGAGTTATTTGATGTTAAAAATGACCCTAAAAATGTAATTGTTGAATTTAAGCATAGCCGCGTATCTGATCACAGTGCAATAGAAGCAATTGACACACTTGCTGATAAGTACACAAAAGCAGGTAAACAACTTCACTTACGTCACTTAAGTAAAGACTGTACGCAGTTGTTGCATAAAGCACGCGATTTGGTTGAAGTGAATGTGATTGAAGATCCAACATACAAAGTAGCATCAGACAAACTAGCTTAATTTACACAAAGCTATTTATATTTAAAAAGCGAAAGGTGAATAACCTTTCGCTTTTTTAGTGTATCTACTATTTGTTTGCGGTAAGACTATTAAAAAGCAAGGTAGGCTGTAGTGCTATGCAAACTCATAAATCTATATAATAAGACTATCTAATTTTATTAAAATTAGCTCTACATAGGTAAAAATAATAAAGAATAACAAGCGCCTATTTTATGGAATTAGTCTTTAACTATACGGAGTAAACATCTATTTTGAACTGGCAATCTTTAGTCGATAACAGACAGCGCTTTTTTTGGCTTTTGCAAATTGCAGGCTGGATTGGTTATGCGTTAGTAAATTATATTGGCTCTAAAGTATTTGAAATGCGTGATATATACGTATTTGTTATTTTATTAAATGCTTACGCTGGTTGCTTAATGACAGTACCGCTTAGGTATATTTACCGTAAAATTTGGAATGCCTCGCCTTGGGTATTAATGATTGTGGTATTTGGTGCCTCTTATGTAACAGGTACTTTATGGGCTGTCGTTCAAAAATTTAATTTGTGGGAAATATACCGCCATGGTTATAGACCAGAGGAGTGGTTTTATTACCTGCAGCAAGGCTTAGATTCTGTATATATTATTTTATGTTGGAGTGGTTTGTACTTTGGCGTTAAATATTATCAGTTATTACAAAGTGAGCGACAAAAAGCACTAAAAGCCACAACTATGGCACACGAAGCGCAATTAAAAATGCTTAGGTATCAGCTTAACCCCCATTTTTTATTCAATACACTTAACGCTATTTCTACTTTAATTTTGGTTAAAGAAAACAAAGATGCTAACTTAATGGTAGCAAGGTTAAGTGACTTTCTACGTTATACATTAAATACCGATCCAATAAAAAAAGTACCGTTAGAGCAAGAGTTACATGCGCTCATGCTTTACTTAGAAATAGAACGTGTACGTTTTGATGAGCGATTAAAGGTAAATGTAGATATAAGCGAGCAAGCTAAAGAGGCTTTAGTACCGAGCTTAATCTTGCAACCTATTATAGAAAACGCGATTAAATATGCTATTGCCCATCTAACAGAAGGTGGAGTAATTGATATAAAAGCACAGGTATTTGCGAATGAGTTATTACTAGAAGTGGGCGACAACGGCCCAGGTACTGACATACTCGATGGCCAATTAGTTAACGCTCAAGGCGTAGGTGTCGCTAATACCAAAGATAGATTAAAAACGTTGTATGAAAATAATTATTCGTTTGTATTATCACATAATACGCCAAGTGGATTAAAAGTTAATCTGCGAGTACCTTTTGAGAAGGCTGTGAAAAATGACTAAAATAAAAACACTCATTGTTGATGATGAACCGTTAGCACGAAAAGGTTTAGCGGTAAGGCTCGAAGAATACTCTGATATTGAAGTAATTAAATTGTGTAGTTCAGGGGCTGATGCAATTGAAATGTGTCAAAGCGAGAAAATTGATTTGGTTTTTTTAGATATTCAAATGCCAGGTATGAATGGCTTTGAAGTAGCAAGAGCCCTTAGCGAAAGCTCAAAAGCATTACCAGCGATTGTATTTGTAACGGCCTTTGACCAGTTTGCTGTAAAAGCGTTTGAAATTCATGCTCTCGATTACATTTTAAAACCCGTTGATGATAACAGACTAAAACAGGCGGTAGAAAAAGTGCATACCTACTTAAAAACGCAGCAAGACAACGCCCATAAGAAAAAACTAGCGAGTTTTGTAGCCGGTATTACTGGTAACAATTGCGAAGAAATACTTAAAAAATTAGCCACTGGCGATATGCTAACAGACAGACGTTACCCAGAATCGCTTGCTGTAAAAGAGCAGGGTGAAATTATACGGGTACCTGTAGCGACTATCCAATGGGTTGATGCAGCAGGTGACTATATGTGTTTACACTGTGAAGACGGACAAACGCATATTCTACGTAAAACAATGAAAGAGCTTGAGCAAGAGCTCGACCCTCAGTTATTTGTGCGTGTGCACCGCAGCGCAATAGTAAATACAAAACAAATTAGTAAACTGGTTACACAAGTAAGTGGTGAGTATTTATTAGTACTTGAAAATGGCCAAGAATTAAAAGTGAGCCGTAGCTACCGAGATAAGGTTAAAGCGGCATTAGCAAGTTAAAGCCAACGCTTTTATTACAGACACAAAAAATGCGAGCTAAGCTCGCATTTTTTATATTCGGCGTTTAATTACGCAACAGTTACAATTTTCATTGTGTTAGTTGCGCCCACAGTTTCCATTGAGTCACCGTGAGTAATAATTACTGTATCGCCAGACTGTAAAGACCCTTGAGAAACTAAAGTATCAAGCGCGGCTTTTACCATACCGTCTTTTTCAGTTTTTGTAGAATCAAAAAATACTGGGTAAACACCACGATAAAGTGCTGTTTGACCTAATGTACTCGCATGACGTGAAAGCGAGTAGATTGGTAAGCCTGAGCTGATACGCGACATTAATTTAGCCGTACTACCAGATTCAGTAAGTGTGATAATTGCTTTAACAGAATCTAAGTGATTAGCTGCATACATAGCAGAAAGCGCAATTGATTCAGCATTGTTAGAAAAGCGACTATCTAAACGATGCTTAGAAACATGCGTTTCTTTTTGAGATTCAGCACCTAAACAAACACGTGCCATAGTTGCAACAGTTTCTTCAGGGTAATCACCTGCAGCTGTTTCAGCTGAAAGCATTACAGCATCTGTTCCATCAAGAACAGCATTTGCAACATCCATAACCTCTGCACGTGTAGGCATAGGGTTATCGATCATCGATTCCATCATTTGCGTTGCTGTTACTACAGTACGGTTTAATGAACGAGCACGACGAATAATTAGTTTTTGCTTGCCCATAAGAGCTGCATCACCAATTTCAACACCTAAATCACCACGAGCAACCATTACAGCGTCAGACGCTAGAATGATGTCATCAACAGCTTCTTGTGTTTCTACGGCTTCAGCACGTTCAATTTTTGCAAGTAGTTGTGCTTTTGAACCAGCAGCTTCAGCAAGTGAGCGTACGTAGCGCATATCGTCGCCACTACGTGGGAATGATACGGCAATGTAATCTACGTCAATTTCAGCGGCAGTTATTAAATCTTCTTTATCTTTTTCAGTAAATGCTGGAGCAGTTAAGCCACCACCTAAACGGTTAATACCTTTATTGTTAGATAAAACACCGCCAACAGTAACTGTACAATGTACTAAGTGCCCAGCTACTTCATCAACACTTAGTTGAATAAGGCCGTCATTTAGGAGTAGTAGGTCGTTAGGGCTAACATCGTTAGGTAGTTCTTTATAATCAATACCTACAGAGTTAACATCGCCTTCGCCTTTTTCCATTTTTGCATCAAGAGTGAACTTTGCACCCACAGCAAGCGTTACTTTACCTTCTTTAAAAGTAGAAACGCGGATTTTAGGGCCTTGAAGGTCAGCAAGGATAGCAATATGCTTGCCTAATTTTTTTGCAATATCGCGTACAGCTTGCGCACGGTCTTTATGATCTTGGGCAACACCATGTGAGAAGTTTAAACGTACTACATTAGCCCCAGCGATAATAATTTTTTCTAAGTTGTTATCTCTATCGGTAGCAGGTCCAAGGGTAGCGACTATTTTCGTGCGTCTTAGCATCAATTTCTCCTGTTTGCTTGGTGAAAGCATGTTGACGTTATTTTGTTGAATTAAAACATCTATATTAGATTAAAATATTTTAATTATGTGCAAACTTCAAAGGTTTGCCACTATTTTATACAAAACTATTGTGTCATCATTATGACACCGGTGTCAGAATGCGTCAATGATCTTAATTTCAATTAGCGTAGCTTTTAGTCACCCCGAGAGCATTGATGTTTGATATAATTACGTAGCTTATTTATCTGTAATAAAAAAGCATGTTGTATGGGCTCATAGTTAGTATTTTATGACTGTATGAGTATAATGCACGCGGTATTATTTAATTTATACACTGAATTTTCTAACCAAATAGTTGTTACCGAGGAGGACACTAGATGCAAGTTGCATTAGTAGGGTTAGGCGTTATGGGAAAAAATCTTGCCCTAAACTTGATTGAAAAAGGGATAACGCTAGTCGCTTATGATAAAAACCCACATGCGGGTGAAGAGTTACTAAGTTGTGCCAAATCACAAGGCATGGCTGATAGGCTTCACATTGTCTCTGATTTAAGTGACATGGTAAGGCGTTTGGAGGCACCTCGTTCTATTTTATTACTTGTTCCTGCTGGTGAGTTAGTTGATACAGTTTGTAATGAACTTGTAGAGGCCGGCGTTAATTGTGACGATATGATAGTCGATTGCGGTAATAGTAATTATAAAGATGGTATAACGCGTAAACTCAAATACCAAAATAAATTTGAATTTGCCACTATGGGAATTTCTGGCGGTGCAGAAGGCGCTCGTCATGGTCCTGCAATGATGGCAAGTGGTTCTGAAGGTGGTTGGGAACGTATTGAGCCATGGTTTGAAAAAGTAGCTGCTAGCTATAATGGCGACTCGTGTTTTGCACGTGTTGGTCAATCAGCAAGTGGTCATTTTGTAAAAATGGTTCACAACGGTATTGAATACGCACTTATGCAACTTATTGCAGAAGTGTACCAATTACTTCGTTTAGGCACTAATCGTTCTCCAAAAGAAGTGGCTGAGATATTTAATGACTGGTCAGAAGGTCAATTAAATAGCTACTTACTGTCTATTTCTAGCCACATATTGTCACTTGAAAATCATAATAATGTACCGCTTGCGGACTTAATTGATAATAAAGTTGGCGCTAAAGGTACTGGTCTTTGGACTGCGCAAAATGCACTAGAACTTGGTATTGCAGTTCCTTCACTTGTTGCTGCTGTACAAGCTCGTCATTTAACTAATGCATGTAATACAACGGCTGCACAAGAGATGACGTATGCATCTAAACCAACTAACAATGTTGAAATTGATTTAGAAGAGCTAAAAGAAGCGTTCTTACTTGCAAGCTTACTAGCGTATCGCCAAGGTTTAGCGTTAATTAAAGGTGCATCACGTACTCATCAGTGGAAAGTTGATTTATCTAAAACGCTTCAAACGTGGCGTGCTGGTTGTATTATTCGTGCTGACTACCTTGATAGCGTTGCACAAGGTGTTGAATTTATTGATACCCTTGAGAAAGAGTCTAACTCTTTGCGCAAAATTACCGGCCAAGCAATAATGACTGGTTTAGCATTCCCTGTATTGGGTGCTACACAAACGTATTTAGCAACATTAACCACACCGAGTAATGGGCATTTAGTTCAAGCCCAGCGTGATTACTTTGGTGAGCACGGCGTTAAAACCCATAGCGGTGAAACATGCCATTTAACTGACTTAGTAGATATCGACGCTAAAGTTAGGTAATAAACAGTTGTTTAAAACGATAAAGGCACGCTATTTAGCGTGCCTTTTGTATTTTAGGCGCTGTGAGATTTAACGGCTTAATTCACCACGTAAATTGTCTTGCATTAAATGACGAATCGTCTCTACTTCTAGCTTTTGGCTAAATAAATAATGTAATTTAGTTAAACACGCTTCAAGGGTCATATCGTATCCACTAATAACACCAATATTTAACAGTGCATTACCCGTTGCATAGCCGCCCATATTTACATGGCCTTTTAAGCACTGGGTTAAATTAACAATAACGACGCCACGTTTACTTGCTTCTTCAAGTATTGATAAAAAGTTAGGATCTTGCGGTGCATTACCTACACCAAAACTAAGCAACACCAAGGCTTTAATATTGCCATTAACTAAGCTTTTAACCACTTCTTGACTAATACCAGGGTATAAATAAAGCACACCAATGGGTTGAGGTGTAATAGGGGTAACTTGCAGCTCATTTTCAACATAAGGACTAAGTTGGCCTTTAATAAGTTGAATACTAATACCCGATAACGCGAGAGGATCAAGATTAGGCGACGCAAATGCATTAAATCCATCGGCGTGGGCTTTAGTTGCTCTGTTACCTCTAAACAGTTGGTTATTAAAAAATAGACTTACTTCTGCAATTGGATAATTTGCCGCTAAATACATTGCATTCAGAAGGTTTACTTGACCATCTGAGCGTAATTGAGAAAGCGGAATTTGTGAGCCAGTTACAATCACAGGTTTAGTTAGGTTTTCGAACATAAACGATAGTGCTGAGGCTGTATACGCCATTGTATCGGTGCCATGAAGCACAACAAAACCATCATAATCTTGGTATTTATCTTTAATGTCATCAGCAATAAGTTGCCAATGCTCAGGAGACATATCTGAAGAATCTATAAGAGGGCAGTATTCGTGAATATCAAACAAAGGCATTTCATCACGGTTAAACTCTGCGTTGCTCACTACGGTTTCTGTTAAAAAACCTTCAGCAGGAATATAACCTCGACTCGATTTTTTCATACCTATAGTACCGCCAGTATAAGCGATATAAATGCGTTTACGTTTCATAAAAAAAGCCCAGTAAAAAAACTGGGCTTAGTATAACGTTAAGTAACTTTAAATACAGCTGATTAGGTAAAGCTATGCACTTTTATTGTGCAACGTTACACACTAAACAGCGTGCATATACACCTTGTGGATCGTTGTAATCTTTAAGGTTTTCAACTTCAGTACTTAATTGGTTAATAACGCTTTGCAAGTTAGCTTGCGTTGCTAACACAGATGTTTTTTGTGTTTGTAAACCAAGCATCGATTTAATAGACGCGTTACCAAAAATGTTTTGAATCATTTTTTCTTGCGAGCTTAAATCTTGTTTAATGGTTTTAACTTCATAATGATTAAGTTTTGCAAGTGCTGCTGCTGCTTTTATAGCATCTTGTTTATCACCAAGTTTGTCTACTAAACCTAGTTCAAGTGCTTGAGATGCAATCCATACGCGGCCTTGGGCAATTTTATCAACTTGCTCAGGCGTCATATTACGGGCATCAGCGACAACATTCAAAAAGCGACCGTATGCTTCTTCAACGCTCATCTGAATTACTTGACCCATTTTTTCGTTTAGGGGACGAGTGATAGAAAAACCAGCCATTTCGGTTGTTGCAACGCCATCTGAATAAACACCAATTTTAGATAAGGTTTTTTCAAATGTCATAAACGTACCAAACACCCCAATCGAGCCTGTAATAGTACTTGGTGCTGCCCAAATTTCGTTTGCAGCAGAAGCAATCCAATAACCACCCGATGCAGCCACAGAGCTCATAGAGGCAATAACAGGCTTTCCAGCAGCTTTAAGCGCTAATACTTCTGCACGAATAACTTCAGAGGCAAACATACTACCGCCACCTGAATCAATGCGCAGTACAACCGCTTTAACTTTGTCATCAAGGCGTGCTTTACGAAGTAGGGCTGCTGTAGAGTCGCCACCAATTTCGCCAGCTTTACGCTCACCATCAACAATTGTACCTTTAGCAACTACAACGGCGACTTTTTCGGTAATAGGGTTATCAAATTCAATCGGTGGTTTAACCAAGCTTAAGTATTCACGAAATGAAACTTGCTTAAATGTTTTGCCATCTTCTTGTGCGCCAACTAAATCAATTAATTGTTTGCGAACTTGTTGATTTGTTTTTAAAGAATCAACCCACTGGTGGTCAAGTGCATATTTACCTGCATCGCCATCTGCAGCTTTCATTTTTTCAAGGTATACGTCCATTGTCTCGTCGAAATTTGACTCATCAAATGGGCGAACCGCAGCAACATCTTGTTTGTATTCGCTCCAAAGAGCGCCTAACCAAACACGGTTAGCTTCTTTGGCTGCTTCAGACATGTCGTTACGAATGAAAGGTTCTACTGCTGACTTAAATGTACCAACACGGAAAATATGCTGCGTTACTTCAAGCTTTTCAAGTGCATCTTTAAAGTAAAGCGGATACATGCCGTAACCTTCAATACCTACGCTACCGTATGGGTGCATAGCTATTTCATCAGCATGTGATGCAATATAGTATTGTGCTTGGGTATAGTAATAACCCGATGCAATCACTTTTTTGCCAGCTTGTTTAAATGCATCAATAGCATTGGTAATTTGCTTAAGTTTGTTTAAATGCGCTTTAGGCATTTCTTGTAAATCAAGCAGCATCACCGTAATGCGATCGTCTTTAGTCGCTTCGTTTATTACTTCAACAATATCGTCGAGTAATATTTCGCTTGGCGCTTCAGAACCAGAAGTAGCATCACTAATTGCAGCTTCGACCGGATCTATGTATGTTTTTTCTTCAACAATAGGGCCATTTAGGTTAAGCCTAAGCACAGAGCCATTTTCAACTATTATTTTATCGTCGTCACTTGAGAGTGACACTAAGAAAACAATTACCAGTAATAAAAACAGAATGTTGAGTATTAAACGACGAGAAAAGTTAATTCCAGCCCAAATACCTTTAAATACCTTTGCTATCAAAATAGCTCCTTAATTTGGTACAGTTAATACATTAGTTCCATCTTAGCCTAGAATAAAAATAAATTTAACTGCTAAATCGTAACGAAGTGTTTATGAGGTGCTATTAATACATGTTTTTATGGCTTTTTTTAATTAAATGAAGGCACATATTGCTTATTACTTGCCATTAAAGCAGAATTAGCTAATGTATACAGGTTAGACCAGTTAACGGGGCACAAGATGTTAGAACAACAATTACAATTAAAACACACACAATTACGTAACCGCTTAGTGATGGGCTCAATGCATACAGGCCTTGAAGAGGGATGGCATAACCGCAAACGCTTACGTGCATTTTACGAAGCACGTGCAAAAGGCGGCACTGCAATGTTAATTACGGGCGGATACAGCCCTAATTTACGTGGCAAATTAACACCTATTTCATCTTCATTTAATAGTTATTACGATGTATTTAAGCACCGCGCTTACACAGATGCTGTGCATAAACACGGCGGAAAAATTTGTTTGCAATTATTACACGCTGGACGTTATGCGTACCATCCATTCAATCAAGCACCAAGTGCAATAAAAGCACCTATTAATCCTTATAAACCTAAAGCGATGTCGCTTGGCTCGATTAAAAAAACAATTAAAGACTTTGCGCACTCTGCCTATATGGCTGAAAAAGCCGGCTACGATGGCGTTGAAGTTATGGGTTCTGAAGGGTATTTGATTAATGAGTTTATGGCGCCGCACACCAATAGACGTGAAGATGAATTTGGTGGCAGCCTAGAAAATAGAATGCGACTTGCGCTTGAAATAGTTAAAGCTGTAAGAGCAAAAGTATCTGAGCAATTCTTAATCATTTTTAGATTGTCGGTCATTGATTTAATCCCAAACGGTTCAACACCAGAGGAAGTTGTCATACAAGCTACCGAGCTTGAAAAAGCGGGCGTTGATATTTTTAACACAGGTATTGGTTGGCACGAAGCGCGTGTACCGACTATTGCGAGTATGGTGCCGCCAGGTGCATTTAAAGAAGCATCAAAACGTTTAAAAGACGTGGTGAGCGTGCCAGTTATTGCTGTTAACCGAATTAATACTCCAGAAATTGCTAACGATATTTTAAATGCAGGCGAGGCTGATTTAATTTCGATGGCAAGGCCGCTACTTGCCGATCCAGAGTTTTTTAATAAATACGCAAAGAATCAATCTAAGCAAATTAATATTTGTATAGGGTGTAACCAAGGTTGTCTAGATCACGTATTTAAAAATAAACGTGCTACGTGTTTAGTTAATCCACAAGCTGCATTTGAGCTAGATTATCCGTTAGAACAAGCAACCAAAGCTAAAAATGTATTAGTAGTCGGCGCAGGCCCTGCTGGTTTATCGGCAAGTTGTTACTTGGCTCAAAAAGGGCATAACGTCACGTTAATTGATCAAAAATCGCAAATGGGTGGCCAATTTAATTTAGCCATGCAAATACCAGGTAAAGAAGACTTTAACCATACTCTTACTTACTTCACTAATGAGCTAGAGCGATTAAAAGTAACTGTAGAGCTTGGTAAAGCTTATGACGATTCAATGCTTAAAAGCTATGATGACATCGTATTCGCAACTGGCGTTAGGCCGCGTGAAGCCTCTATTAAGTGTAGCGATGATAAGCGTGTATTTGCTTATGACGAAGTTATACGCGGCGAAGTAGAGCTGGGTAAATCAATTGCTATTTTAGGTGCCGGTGGTATAGGTTTTGATATGGTTGCGTTTTTAAGCGAACATAAATCGCAAACTATTAGCGAGTTTAAAACGCAATGGGGGATTGAGTGTGAAGCCCAACCTCATAAAGACGAACGTCAATTGTATATGTTAAAACGCAGTGCGGGTCGTTTTGGTAGCGAGCTTGGTAAAACAACGGGTTGGATACATCGCCAAGTTGCTAAGCAGCATGGCGTTAAGCAAATTGCTGATTGCCAATACCAAAGCTTTGATAAAAGCGGACTAACTATTAATGTTGCTGGTGAAACTCAAGTACTGCCAGTAGACACTGTTATTGCCTGTATTGGCCAGGTTTCTAACAACGAAGTGCTAGAAAATTACACAGATAACGCAAAGGTACATGTTATAGGCGGAGCTAAACTAGCTGCAGCTATTGATGCTAAACGCGCTATTTTTGAAGCACTTCAGGTCGCTAGAAGTATTTAACCTTTGTAAATAAATTGAAATAGTTTATCAATTCATGCGGTCTTTGCTGTTTATAGTCTATAACTTAATAAACAGTGAACACACAGGATACGCATGAATAAACTAACCAATCTTTATGATGCAATATTGGGTAAACTATCATTTTTAGATGGTTTACCTGCATTGCTATTTCGCTTGATTTTAGCCCCTGTTATGATCATTGCAGGTTATAACAAACTTGCTATAAGCGGTGAGACAGAAGGTTTCTTTGATAATTTTTTAGCATCTCCAGATGTAGTTCAATGGTTTGGTAATAATGAATGGGGTTTAGGATTACCGTTTCCTGACTTACTAGCCTTTTTAGCTGGTTGGAGTGAATTTTTAGGAGGTTGGTTTTTATTACTTGGCCTTTTAACTCGCTTGGTCAGTATCCCACTTATGTTCACAATGGTTGTCGCTGCAACCTCAGTGCATTGGCATAATGGTTGGTTTGCAATAGCACCAACTAACCCAGAAACAAGTGCTGCGCAAGTGCTCGATTGGTTATCAATTCCGGGCGCTAAAGAAAGCCTTGAAAACTCACTAGAAGTACAAGACCGAATAGGTAAAATTCGTGGCTTAGTTGAAGAACACGGGTTTCCTGATTATCTATACGAAAAGGGCAAGCCGTCTATTTTAAATAACGGTATAGAATTTTCGGCAATTTATTTTGCTATGCTTCTTAGTTTGTTTTTTATGGGCGGTGGGCGTTTTGTTAGTATAGATTACTGGTTAAGGCGAAATATTGTAAAAGAATAACGTATTTAATCTGCTTTACTAACGGCCGCATAGTTGACCCTTTGCGGCCGTTTTGCATTTTAATTTCTCGGTATTTATTTTTTAAGGGTTTAAATGTTACTCTAGCGTTTTGAATTTTGAGGAATCGTTATGAACGCTATCGAGCTTTTGCTTACCCGCCAATCAGACTCTAAACTAACAGAGCCGGGCCCTACGCCTGAGCAGCTCGACATAATTAAGCAAGCAGCATTACGTGTTCCTGATCATGGCTGTATAGCACCGTGGCAGTTCATTGTTGCTCAAGGTGATGCACGCAATAAACTGGGTGAAATTTACCATCAAAGTGCAGTGGCAGAGCAACAAGAAGAAAAAGTAATTAACCGTGCTAAAGAGCTTCCCCTTCGTGCGCCTATGATTGTAATAGCAATTGCTAAATATCAAGAACACCCAAAAGTTCCTAGAATAGAACAAGTACAAAGCGCAGGCTGTAGTGTATTAGCGATGCAACAAGCTGCATTTGCCCAAGGGTTAGGCGGTGTTTGGCGCACAGGCTACTTTGCTCAAAGTAGCGCGGTTAAAAAAGCGCTTAACTTACATGAGCAAGATGAAATAGTAGGGTATTTATATATAGGTACACCCGAAGTCGATTGTAAAAAGTCGCCTCGCCATAAGCCGGAACACTATTTTAGTAATTTGTGAAATAGTATGAACTTTGCGCAACTTACGTAGTCATAATTCATTAAGGTTACAAAGAGTATTATTTAAAAGTTAATGACTTGGCTGTAAGAAGCGCTTGGAAGCACTAAATTTACTAAATCTTCTTCAGTTTGTTTTTTAATCGGTTGTTTTTTGATACATTATGGAAAGTCTTAATAAAAATAACGATAAAGAAGACGAAAACTATGGGAAATTTATTTTTACGTGAAAAAGAGAATTGGCTAGCATGGTCAATTTGGGGAATCATTGGTGCTTTTGTAACACTGTATGTTGCAATGAGCACAAATGCATCACACTTTATAGCCGGTTCAGCGATGGGTATGCTTGTGTTGTTAACATGGTGGATGCACCAGTCCAAACGTTTCGACTTTGGGCGTGCATTTAAAGTATGTTGCTACGTTTTATCGCTTAGTGTGCTACCAGCTTTTATGTTTGTTGTAGTACCAAGTGATGATTTAAATCGATTCGATTTAATTTTTCAAGGCGTTACCTTTACTGCACTGAGTATATTGGCTTGTTTAATCTGCTCTTGGATTGCACGTAGACCTAAACAATATTATTAATGTGTTTAACTTTAGTCCATTAACTACACTTTTATTAAAGTGAAGAGCTTAACAAAAGAACAAAGTGGGTCTATTTTATCCAATATGTTAATATTTTATATTAATTTCTATTTAGCTCTTTACAAGTTATGTATTTAGCCATATTATTCGCGCCGTGCGGAGAGATGGCAGAGTGGTCGAATGCACCGGTCTTGAAAACCGGCATGGGTTTATAGCCCATCTAGGGTTCAAATCCCTATCTCTCCACCATTATTTAAAAAAACCGCCTTATGGGCGGTTTTTTGCTTTGTGGAGTTTCTAAATGACTAAAGCAACAAACCTACCAACCTCGCAGAAATTAATAAAACATCTTTTATTATGGACGGTATTTGGTTACTGCTATCAAAGTGCTATTAGCTTATTAGTAAAAATGGCTATAGACGCTCAACCAGAGTATCCATTAATTACCGGTTTAATTTATGGTGTTGGTTTTAATGTTTTAGCTGCCCATCTTATTACCAAATACGATAAGCATTGGCCAGTTATTGGCTCTGTTTTTATTGGTTGTATAGGGCTGCTTGTAGTGCCATTTTTACTGTTTGGCGAATCAGGATTACTAACAATGCCTCTACTTGTTGGAATTTTATTCAGTTTGCCGCTTTGTAGTTATATTGTTGGCCTAATTAAGCTAAAACTCAGCAAAAACTAGCCCCAAACGCGGTTTATTTTGTGATAGCATAGTCGCGTCTTTTAACTAACAAAACGTGAAAAACACATTATGTCAGATAATTTTACTACAGATGCTGAAAAAGCAAGTTACGGTATTGGCTTACAAATGGGTGAGCAACTTAAGTCTAATCCTTTTGAAGGCTTAAACCTAAATTCAGTATTTGAAGGCATGAAAGATGCGTACGCTGGTAGCGCATTTCAAGTTGAGATCCCTGAGATCCAAGCTGCATTTGAAAAAATCAACGAAGAGATTCAAGCTCGTCGTGAAGAAGAGTCTAAAGTACTTTCTGCAGAAGGTATTTCATTCTTAGAAGAAAACGCAAAACGTCCTGAAATCACAGTAACTGAGTCTGGTCTTCAATACGAAGTACTAGCAACTGGCGAAGGCGAAAAGCCAACAGCTGAGTCTACAGTACGTGTTGATTACCACGGTACACTTATTAACGGTACTGTGTTTGATAGCTCATACGAGCGCGGTCAACCAGCTGAATTTCCAGTTGGTGGCGTGATCAAAGGCTGGACTGAAGCATTACAAATGATGCCTGTAGGTACTAAATGGCGTATCTACGTTCCTCATGAGCTTGCTTATGGTGAACGTGGCGCAGGTGCTGCAATCGCACCTTTCTCAACGCTTGTATTTGACGTTGAGCTACACGAAATCATTTCTTAAATTAAATTAAATAAATTTTAATTTAAAAGTGTAAAAAGCCGTATTCAATTTGAATACGGCTTTTTTGTGTTTGTAATTTAAGAGTTTTATACCAATTCTCTTAATTAAGTTATCTGTTTTTCGCTAAGAAAATTGTGTCGATAACAAGGTGAAAATTTCGTTGTTTAGTTGTTATCACTAATTGCTCTTGCATTGCTCTACCTCCTGCATCCATGCAGTCGTATATCAGAAATTCTTAACGCAGTTAGCGTCAGGTTTGATCCTTCAAATCGATTAAGTATTATTGCGTATTGATATTATATATTTTAAAAATAAAAAAACCGCATTAATAAAATGCGGTTTGTAAATATATAAACTAAAAACTATCTTTAATTATTAAAAATAACCACGAACACCAAAGCGGAAGTTTCTGCCTGGTAGTGGGGCTTTATCTTTAATAAATGAGCTATGCACAAAGCCTAACTCATCAGTAATGTTATCCACGTTTATATACAGCTGTGCATCTACACCGCCTAAACCTAATTGGTAATTAGCTTGTGCATCAAATAACGTATAGCCGTCCGTTTTTGTTTCAAATGCAGTTACATCGTTTTGATCAAAGTAATGAGTACCCGTCAGTGTTAATTGTAAGTCACCTAAATCGTACTGTAACTCAGAGCCTAATTTATTGGCAGGAATACGCGGTAAGTTGCCTTCGTCGTCTTTTAGTTTTGCACGAGTTGAGTCACCAAATACTTTAACCATAGCGCTTGGGGCTACTTGGTAATGTGCGTCAAATTCAATTCCATAAAGCTCTGCGTCTTTACTTGTAAACTGATAAACCGCAACAGCATCGTCATGTGCACCAATAGCTGATTCTAAACCATCTTCTTCATCGTAAACTAAACCCGTATTTTCTTGGAAATAAAAGTTTTTAATATCGTTATAGAAAAAGTTAACGGTGTAACCAAAGTCTCCGCTAAAACGTCTAAAGCTCAAATCTAGGTTTGTTGAGGTTTCTTGCTTAATATTTTCAGGCTCAAAATGCGCTTCATTATCTTCAATGCTGTAACCAAGACCTAGCTCATAAGTGCCAGTTGCAATGTGTAAACCGTTTGATAAAAGCTCTGCCGAAAGTGGTGCTCGTTCTGAATGAGAAATACTTGTTGCAATACTATGACCCGGCCTGTATTGCCAAATGGCACCGGCAGAGGCGCTTAAATTGGTAAAGCTTTCATTATACCCAATGGTCTCTTCGTCGCTATGATCTATTTCTACTTCATCGTGGCTATGTTCGTGTGCCGTGATTTGGCTTTCAATTTTGTAATCTTCTACACGTGCACCAAGCTCTATTGTCACGTCGCCAAATTCACGCTCTTCTAGTAAATATAATGCGTTAGTTGTAGTTACACTCGCGGGTGTAAATGCTTCTTCACCAATTGCATCGTAGTCAGAATCGCTGTAGTGATAGCCCATCATTCCGTGCCAATCAGCAAACTTATGCTCTACATTTAAACGTGCTTCAGTCGTTTTATTTTTAAAAGTAGTACCAATTTCGCCATCTTCAATTTCGCTGTGCAAGTAATCAGTATAGCCAACACGTAGATTGATGGTTTCAATCCAGTTATTATGCAGTGCGTAACTTACAAGCCCTTGCCAGCGATCTTGCTCTAAATGTGCATAAACTGGTTCTTCAGCAGCTTCATCTTCATGTTCTGCATGCTCTTCTTCAGTTTCACCTTCGTGATCGTGATGATGCTCATGCCCAGGAATACCGTAATCAGTATCAATGCTACCGTAAGAAAAACCAATCGTTAAGTGATCGCCAACATAGCTGGTACCAAAGTTAAGTGTTTCGCTATCAATAAAAGTATTTTCTACCGATCTTTCAGTTTCAACATCGCCATCATCGTCGGCAATAGTAAAGGTAGGTGTTTGGTAATCATCGCCGCTGCGCTTAGTACCATCAAAATGAAAGTTAAAGCCTTCATTACCTGTTTCAAGTTTTGCAGCTACGGTGTTTGAATTTGACACCGTATCGTTGCTGTATTCAGCAGCGCCTGTAAGCTCGTCGATGTTGCTAGTAGGAATACGGTTATCAACCACGTTTACAACGCCACCAATTGCACCAGAGCCATAAAGTAGGGTACTTGGACCGCGCAACACTTCAATTTGTTCTGCCGCTAGGCTGTCGCTTGATGTCGCGTGGTCTGGGCCAATACGCGACGCATCGCTGGCATCTAATCCATTTTGTGTGATTTTAACGCGAGGGCCATCTAAACCACGAATAATTGGGCTTGATGATACAGGGCCAAAGTAACTTGCATTTACGCCTGGTAAACCTTTAAGAGTTTCTCCAAGTGTTGGTTTAGATTTATTTCTTAATTCATCACCTGAGAGCACGCTTACTGGCGATATCATTTCTAGGCTGTTCTTATGAAGTGCAGAGGCATAAACAACCACTGTTTCAACCGATGTTGGTTTAAGTGACACAGACAGATTATTTGAAGATTCGGTAACAGTAATACGAGAGTCTATGTAGTTGTCTTTACTAATATGTAATTGGCTGTTTGCATCTATATCGATAGCAAACTCGCCTAAATCATTACTTTTAACGCTTTGGTTTTTGCCATGGACATGGATAGAGGCATTTTTAATTGGTTGATTTTTATCATCCATTACTTTACCAGTAACGGTTGCAGCCAAAGCTGATTGAGAACATAAAACAGAAAAAATAGCAGAGGAGATTAATGTTAACTTTGTCATGGATATATTGGTTCGTGGTTATTATGTTGTGATATAATATAACACCACAAAATTAACGAATCAACAATGTTATAGTATAACTTTGTATTTTGCGATGAATAATCTAAAAATGACGATTAAGCCAATATTATAAAAATTCAAATAATAGGTTTGTGAATAGAAAACTTATCTATTTGACCGAAGAACTCATAGCGCTAGCCGGTAAATCTATGTATTTAATAGCGGCTATCTATCATTATCGCATCTAGTTTATGCTGCGCTCTTGTCTGATTTGTTATATCTACAGATTCAATCATTTCGCATTCGTCGCGGATCATCTCTGAAATAAGGCTAGGGTAGTGGCGGCAGTCTTCTGGGCGGTCGAGGTAAATACTGCAGGTATACATATTTTTAGCGAGAGGATCTTTTTTAGGCGCAATTTCTAAAAATGGGCACACTTGAAGTCTTAAGCCTGTTTTTGGGTCAAACCAAATTTCGTTGTTTTTAACATATTCATAAATTTCGGGGTTAAAGAGCTCCCATAAATCTATTTCCTCTTTCGTTGCGCTTAAATCGCCGCCGCCATATTTAATACAGCATTTACCACACTGGTTGCATTCTTTCATAATTGGCTAATTTAGTTGACTGTTAACGAATTTAAGTTAGTTATTAGTGTAGCACCAAATTTATTATTAACGCTCTACTGAATTTACCTATCCTTTAATTTTTGGGTGTGTAAACAATAGTTAGATACAATAACTTAAGTTAAAACCCTTTGTTACATTTTATATAGTACAGGCTTTATTTAATGGTTTACTCTAAAGGTAGCGAAAAATGTTACAAACCCCGCTTGAGCAACTGTGTGATTGTTAAATGTTGCTGAGCGCGGATACCTAAGTAGGGCGTTATTATGAAAGAGGCTGTCACTAAGTTAAAAACAGAATTTAATGCAAAGTTATTGTATTGGAACAATCTTAAAAGTAGCAAAGCTAAAGCGGCAATCATCCTATTATTTTCAGTTGTCATTGCACTTAAAGTGTTTACGACCATCTTTACGTTGGATTGGGTTGCAAGTTTATTCAGCGTGTAAGTTTACCAAGAGTAATTTCGATAAAGTTTAATCACAGAGTGTTTAACGCCTACGCGATGTTCATTATTAATGTATTATTACGCTATACACCAAATTAAATAAATCAGTTGTTTAAATACGTTTTATAATGACTGTAATGATATATTTTAGCTAAATTGAGTGAGTAAATGAGTTTAGCTGCATTAAAGGATAACCAGTGATGATGAATACAAAAATATACAAAGCGGTACATGATCTAGCAGAAGATTTAATGGCGGCGGCTAACAAAAATAACCGTGAAAAGTTTGAGTCGTTATTTGCTCAATTAAAAGCTATTTGTATTGAAAACGAAAACACCTCAAAAGATCACCCTGTACAATGGGAAACCTTAGCTGATTTTACCGAAGAGTTAGAAGAGGCAATTACTACTTACGAAAAAGCATTAGAAAAGTCGATTGCGATTAATAACAAAGATCATATGTCGTCGGTTTCTTTTTCAATGGCTACATTACAGCTTGAGCTTGGCCAAAAAGATGAAGCTATTAAAAACCTTCAAAATGCTAAAGTCAGCGCCAATAAAATTGAAGACAAAGAGCTTAAAGCTGAAATACACGACCTACTAGAGTCGCTTATTGAAGAAGAAGGTTAAATACATAAAAGCATAACTTATCCATATTAAATGTGATTTTTGTGGATTTAGCTTGAGCTTAATAAAGCGCTGATGGTTTATACCCTCAGCGCTTTTTTATGTTCGCTATAAATACTAAACCAAAAGAAAAGGCTTACTATTGAGCTAGCTTATTCATAAAATCGATAATGTACTTTGCAATTTCTACTGGTTTTTCTTCAACACTAAAGTGCCCTGAATCGAGTAAGTGCAGTTCAGCGTTCGGTATATCTTTTAAGTATGCTTTAGCGCCTGCGGCTATAAACGCAGGATCGTTTTTACCCCATACAATTAACGTTGGTGGTTGGTACTTGCGTAAATAAGCTTGCCACTTTGGATAGTCGAGAAGGTTGTTGTAGTAATCTCGTAGCAATTGAACTTGAATTACTCTATCGGATTTGGTTTGTAAAAAGTGAAGATCGTGCGTCCAGCTATCTGGGCTCATCACTTCTGGGTTACTTTGTACGTCTCGTAAATACTGCTTATTAATAATGGCTTGTTCAGACGTGAACGAATAAATTTTATCTTGCTGAGCTTTCGAACTATCTTCATTCGCGGCTTTAAAAAATGCTTGCCTCGGTAGGGTTAGCCCCTCTAAATACGCATTACCATTTTGTACAATAAGTGCATCAAGTTTATTAGGATTATTTAACAACATTCTAAAGCCTACAGGTGCTCCAAAGTCTTGTATATATAGGCTGTAGCGCTTTACTTTAAGCGTTGTTAGTAACCCTTCAACGTATTGAGCTAGTAATTCAAAAGTATATTTTTGAGTTTCTGGGTTTGGGCGTTCGCTGTATCCTGAGCCTAAATAATCGGGTGCAATTACATGATAACGACCTGATAAAAGCGGGATCAATTCTCGGTAGCTGTGTGAAGACGACGGATAGCCATGTAAAAGCACAATGGTTTGCTTATGCTGGATGCCAGCTTCTCGGTAAAATACCTTTTTACCGTTTACATTTGCATATTTGTAAGTGGTTTTTGAAGGCCATACAGCATCAGCGGCATATACTTGAACGGTAAACGTAGATATTGAAACTAATAAAAACACAATAAATGAGACGATGTGAGCAGGTTTTACTTTAAGATTTTTTTGTATATCTGGGTGCATAAGTAAACTCGTTATTTTTGGTAATGACGCTTTATTAATTTACCAGACCCGTTATTTACACAATTGTATTCAGATAATAACGTTGTAGTTTCACAGCAAAGAAGTGTACAGCAGGAGTAAGTGCAGCTTTGGACCTTACAAGATACTTATGAGCCAACAGTGGGCTAGGGCGTTAGCTCTTTATTGGCCGCTTTTTTGTATTTGAAATAGCTTATTAAATAAACGGCTATTGGAATCGTTGGGCTTAAAAATATGTGAGGATGAAAATAGATACCACGTTCGTCATATAGAAACACATATAACACGACCGCAAACGTTGAAGGTAAGGGGAAGATGATTGCGCCGTGCCCAACAGCAGCAAATAGTGTCCACGAGAAAACACTAGGCCAAAGCACTGCTCTGATGTAAGCACCTTTATTAGTCGCTTTAGCCTTTTTAGCGTAATTACGTGAAACAAAATAAGATATTACCGTTGGAAACAAAGTTAAAATGATACTTAGCAGTATAAGCATAGTGATTCAATTCCTTTTGATATTATTTGCATAACACAGTTTTTCACAATGTGTTAATTGGTTTGAGTTAATACCGTTTTTAAAGCAGCAATTTGCTTAATTTCATCAGCTGTTAATGCTTGATATAACCTAGGATAGGGCCAACCATAGTCCCATCTGAAAGTCGATGGTATATAAGGGCTGCCACCAAATCGAACTCCAGCAAGCATAAGGTTCGCTATACTCGTTTCGCCGGCTTCAATAACACATTGTTGCAAGGCTTTATCTGCTTCTAAACGTTGCCAATAAGTGCCACCTTGCCAGTAGGCGTAGTCGTGCGCTTTACAACATGCAAGCCACAACTTTTTATCTTTTGTCGTGCCGTCCGGAAAAGCACTACAGCCATCTGATGTGAACGGTTTTATATTTTCAGCATTTGCTGTATTACTTAATATGACCAGTAAGACAATGGGACTGAAACGCATTATTTTCATGCGAAAGAGTGTATTAGTAAAATTATACATGATTTTAAGTGTTACTGTTTTAGTTACAAATAATAACACTTTAAAAAGTATAAAAAAGGTTTTTACTGTTTATAGACTGGTTATGTTTATATGATAATTTTGATTTAGAGCTTTTTGTTTAGATACTCTATGCGTTCTATTTTCTTCGCTAGTTGCGAGGTGTTAATACTAAAAGTGCTGGTTAAAAAACTTACTACAATATTAGATTAAGGTTTACACATGGTGTGTTGCATTTGTACTTTAGGAGAGGAGCTGTGCTAGAACAAATAGAAAATTGGATTGACGCTACAAATTTAAAATACAGTAGTCAAAAAGTGAGTTGTGATAAATTCAGTAATGAATTTTATGGGTTTTATCCTACCGAGTTTTTAAAAAACGCGTATTACGTTGTTGTAGACCAAATACCAAAGCCAGACTTTGCGGGTCTGCGAGAAATGGGCCTAGGTGATTTTGTCGATATGGACGCGGCGGGTATAACGTATAAAAATACTTATTATATACTTCCCCACGTCGCTACTAATTTAAGGGTCCATTTTCATGAACTTGTTCATGTTGCGCAGTGGCTTGAGCTTGGCGCTAACGCATTTATGCTTCGTTACATTAGTGAAATTCAACGAGAGGGATATCACCATGCTCCGCTCGAAAAGATGGCATACGCGCTTGATGATCAATTTGCTAGTCGTGGTAAAAAAATAGATGTGCCAAAATATGTAACTCATACTCTGTAATTAGCGCAGAATTTTAAAGGAATTTATATGAACAAAACGTTAGGATGCTTTTTTACTTTAATGTGTATTGATGCACAAGCTGTAACGTTTGAAGAAGGTATAGTATCAGCCTTACTCGAGCGAACAAAACACAATATTACCTACGATGGGGCTTATCACTCAATTGCTTACCCAGGTGGTGATGTGCCTAAAAATATTGGGGTATGTACCGACGTTATAATCAGAAGTTACAGAAAGTTAGGTATCGACTTACAGAAACTCGTGCATGAAGACATGCAAAAAAACTTTGTACTGTATCCATCTAAACGTATTTGGGGTTTAGCTAAGCCTGATAGAAATATAGACCACCGACGTGTACCAAATTTACAAGCTTACTTTGAGCGCCATGCAAACGTATTAAGTAAATCCAGTAAGGTGAGTGATTATAAAACCGGCGATATAGTAACGTGGATGTTATCAGGTAATTTACCTCATATAGGTATGGTGATTAATGAGTTATCTCAAGATACGGGTAACCCACTTATTGTGCATAATATAGGGCGTGGTCCGCAAAAAAGCGATATGCTTTTTGATTACAAAATTACCGGGCATTACCGGTTTGTTCCACACTATTGATAAGTTTAATAAACGATAGATGTAAGTATTAATTTTATTTCAGATCAATACTTACATTGCCATTAGGCTTGCAGCAGCACAGGAGTATTTCGCCTTCGCGCACAAACGCAAGTGGCTCTTCGTTATATTCAACACTACCTGACACTAACGTTGCCCTACAAGCGCCGCAGTAACCTTCACGGCATTGGAATGCGACGTCTATTTTCATGGATTCTAAGCACTGTAAAAGAGAAGGGCAGCCAGCGGTAAATTCTATACACTGGCTGTTTTCTGCAAGCGTTATGCTTGCAGTAGACTTGTCACTCATTATAAATCAAAATCACCAAATTCTGATGCATCAACTTGAGAGTCTATTTGACCAACAAGGTATGAGCTAATTTCTGCTTCTTGCGGTGCTACTTGCACGTTATCAGACACTAACCACGAGTTTATCCATGGGATAGGGTTACTG
This sequence comes from Pseudoalteromonas sp. GW168-MNA-CIBAN-0100, assembly GCF_040309225.1. Lineage (NCBI taxonomy): Bacteria > Pseudomonadati > Pseudomonadota > Gammaproteobacteria > Alteromonadales > Pseudoalteromonadaceae > Pseudoalteromonas > Pseudoalteromonas sp. GW168-MNA-CIBAN-0100. The sequence goes on from NZ_JBEOOL010000021.1 coordinate 50,440, forward strand.
TTATTTTCAAACTGTGCTGGCAAGCCAATGGCAGTCATACGTGCATTAGTAATGTATTCAACGTACTGACATAAAATATGCTTATTTAAGCCAATCATTGAACCATCTTTAAATAAATACTCAGCCCACTCTTTTTCTTGCTCTGCAGCATCAACAAACATTTTAATCGCTTCGTCGCGGCACTGAGCTGCAACAATCGCCATTTCAGGGTCGTCTTTACCGTCTTGCATAATGTTTAAAATATGCTGAGTACCCGAAAGGTGAAGTGCTTCATCGCGCGCAATAAGCTTGATGATTTTAGCGTTACCTTCCATTAGTTCACGCTCAGCAAACGCAAACGAACATGCAAAGCTTACGTAAAAGCGAATCGCTTCAAGAATATTTACCGACATCATAGCCAGGTAAAGTTTCTTTTTAAGCTCAAACAAATTCACGATAACAGTTTTACCGTTAATCTCGTGTTTGCCTTCACCGTATAAGTTGTAAAGCGATACAGAGTTAATTAAGTCATCGTAGTATTTAGTTACGGCATCAGCACGTTCGCTAATTTTATCGTTGCTAACAATGTCATCAAAAATAAGTTCAGGTGCTTGTGTTACGTTACGGATAATATGCGTGTATGAGCGGCTGTGAATTGTTTCACTGAACGCCCACGTTTCTATCCATGTTTCAAGCTCTGGTAGCGATACAATAGGGAGTAGGGCAACGTTTGGCGAACGGCCTTGTACGCTATCAAGCAAAGTTTGGTATTTTAAGTTACTTAAAAATATATGCTTTTCGTGATCGGGTAACGCTTGAAAGTCTAAACGGTCTTTACTTACATCTACTTCCTCAGGACGCCAAAAGAAAGACAGTTGCTTCTCGATTAATTTTTCAAAAATTGGGTATTTTTGTTGGTCGTAACGAGATACGTTTACAGTTTGGCCAAAAAACATTGGCTCTTGCATTTGGTTATTATGGTTTCGGCTAAAAGTAGTATAAGACATGTTTATCACTCAAAAAACTATCAGAAAAAGCGGGCTAAATGCCCGCTTAAAATAAAAATCAGCAGTTATATTTTACACGCGCCGCCTTCACAATCATCATCTTCCACTTCTGGAGTATCTTCTTGCATATCTGAGGCACCATCACGAGTATTGTGGTAGTACAAGGTTTTAACACCTAGTTTGTACGCGCTTAGTAAGTCTTTTAATAAGACTTGCATAGGTACTTTACCGCCTTCGAACTTGTTTGGATCATAATTTGTATTTGCAGAGATTGTTTGGTCTACAAATTTTTGCATTATACCAACAAGCTGCAAGTAACCATCGTTTGATGGAATGTCCCACAGTAGCTCGTATTGATCTTTTAAACGCTCATACTCAGGAACAACTTGCTTTAAAATACCGTCTTTACTTGCTTTAACGCTAATATGTCCACGTGGTGGTTCAATACCATTTGTTGCATTAGAGATTTGCGACGATGTTTCTGATGGCATTAACGCACTTAGTGTTGAGTTACGCATACCGTGCTCTTTAATATTTGCACGTAGTGTATCCCAATCAAGATGAAGTGGCTCATCACAAATTTTATCTAAATCACGTTTGTACGTATCTGTTGGCATAATGCCTTGTGAATACGTTGTTTCGTTAAACTTAGGACAGGCGCCACGCTCTTTAGCAAGCTCGTTTGATGCTTTCATCAAGTAGTATTGAATCGCTTCAAAGGTTTTATGTGTTAATGCATTTGCGCTGCCATCTGAATAACGTTTACCGTTTTTAGCTAGGTAGTATGCGTAGTTAATCACGCCTATACCTAACGTTCGACGACCCATAGTTGCATTTTTAGCAGCCGGTACTGGGTAGTCTTGGAAATCAAGTAAGTTATCAAGTGCGCGTACTGCAAGTTCAGCTAGCTCTTCGAGCTCATCAAGTGATTCTATTGCACCTAAGTTAAACGCAGACAGTGTACAAAGGGCAATTTCGCCTTCTTCGTCATTTACGTTATTAAGTGGCTTAGTTGGCAATGCAATTTCTAAACATAAGTTAGATTGGCGAATAGGCGCAACTTTAGCAATGAACGGGCTGTGTGTATTACAGTGATCCACATTTTGTAAATAAATACGACCTGTACTTGCACGCTCTTGCGCAAACATAGAGAAAAGCTCAATCGCTTTAATGCGTTTTTTACGAATCGATTCGTCTTGTTCGTATTTTACGTAAAGCGCGTCAAACTCAGCTTGATCTTCAAAAAATGCATCGTAAAGGCCTGGCACATCTGATGGGCTAAATAACGTAATGTAGTCGTCTTTAATTAAACGAGAGTACATTAGTTTATTAAACTGTACGCCGTAATCTAGGTGACGAACACGGTTGTCGTCTACACCACGGTTATTTTTAAGTACAAGTAGGTTTTCTACTTCTAAATGCCAAAGCGGGTAGAATAATGTTGCAGCGCCGCCACGTACACCACCTTGCGAACAACTTTTAACAGCTGTTTGAAAGTGCTTATAAAAAGGAATACAACCTGTGTGGTACGCTTCGCCGTTACGAATATGGCTACCTAGCGCACGAATACGACCAGCGTTAATACCAATACCTGCACGCTGTGAAACATATTTAACAATAGCTGACGACGTTGCATTGATTGAATCAAGGCTGTCGCCACATTCAATTAATACACACGAGCTAAACTGGCGAGTAGGTGTACGTACACCCGACATAATTGGCGTTGGTAGAGATATTTTAAATAACGATACTGCGTCGTAAAAGCGCTTAATGTAAGAAACGCGTGTTTCACGTGGGTAGTCAGAGAATAAGCTCGCTGCTACTAAAATATATAAAAACTGTGCACTTTCGTAGATTTCACCCGATACACGGTTTTGAACGAGATACTTACCTTCAAGCTGTTTTACAGCCGCGTAGCTAAAGTTAAGATCGCGAGAATGATCAAGATATGCATCAAGCTCGTCTAATTCTTGTTCTGTGTAATCTACTAATAAGTGAGCATCGTAGCGTTTATCGCCAACCATTTTTGTTACGTGGTCAAATAAACGTGGTGGCTCAAATTGACCGTACGCTTTTTTACGTAAATGGAATACAGCTAAACGTGCAGCTAAGTATTGATAATCAGGCGATTCTTTTGAAATCTGATCCGCTGCTGCTTTAATGATGGTTTCGTGAATGTCTTTAGTACGAATACCGTCGTAAAACTGAATGTGCGATTTTAATTCAACTTGCGAAACCGAAACGTTGCTTAAACCTTCGGCGGCCCATTCAATAACGCGATGGATCTTATCCAGATCAAGAGGCTCTTTGCGCCCATCACGTTTGCTTACAGATAACTGTTGGTTCATAGATTTGCCTGTATTCCTTGGGAATTATGTATTTTGACCAATGTTTATGCCTCGCCGAAGCAAGGTAGATACTCGTTTTGTATAAATTTAATTAAATTGGAGAATTTAATTGAATAACATTTGGCCACAATATCTGGTGCTGTTCAATTTAATGATCACAAGATAGTGTGGTCTGAGTTGTTTTGCAAGAGGTAGAATTGTGTCTATTATCTGATAATGAGGAGATATAGCCTTTGTGTTAGTAGACACTCACCTTCGAACAATCATTTAAGATGAAATATGCAAAAATCAACTAATGATCTACTAAATTTGCGTATTTTAAAAATAAATTTTGACTGCTTTTTTTATCATCAGGCTTTGCGTGAAAATTGACTCAATCACAATATATAGTGTTTATTAATTAACATAGCACTATATATGGTTGAATCGAATTTTTGTACAGGGTATATGGTTGTAATATATAAGATTGAGGCAAGGTAAGTTTTTCAGATATAGTTATACTGGAATGTAAGATATAAAAATGGGCTAAAAATTAGCCCATTTAAATTTATACTACGAGCAAACTACCCAGTGTAATAATTTTAAAAACAATCATTATTACACTCTCTGAAATTTCTATAGAAATATTGAGTTTCAACTTTAGTTATCCTAAATCTGAGTTAGTCACTTGCCGACAATATAAGAATCAGTTACGCTCAAACTTCCACACTTGGGCGCTTTCCTAAAATTTTAGCAAGTGTCTTTGCTAACATCATATTCAAACCTTGGGTATGATGTTAGCCCCTCCACCTAGTTGAAATATCAATTCCATCAAAGTGTTAATAAAACTTTAATGTGGTCTGAGTTGTTTTGCAAGGGACATAATTGCCCCTGTTTGTGGATAACTTTAGGATAACGCATTTGTGTTAGTAGAGACTCACCTTCGAACAATCAATTAAGTTGAAATATGCAAAAATCAATTAGTGATCTGCTAAATTTACGCATTTTAAAAATAAATTCTGACTGCTTTTTTTATCAGCAAGCTTTGTGTGAAAGCTAACAAAACCACAGCATATAGTGTTTGATAATTAAAATAGCACTATATATGGTTAAAACCATCAATTGGGCTTTGCCAGTTAAAATCAGCATTCCAGCTGTTGGCTTCATCAATACTTGGGATGTAACCCCAAAGTGCCGTTGCGGTATGCATACCTGCCGCTTTGCCTGCTTGTATGTCACGCTGTGCATCACCAATGTATAAACAACGGCTTGGTTCTACCTGCATAAGCTTTGCACAATGTAGCAGTGGTAAAGGTGATGGCTTAGCTTCAGCTAATGTGTCGCCACTTATTACTACACTGACATTTTTTAATGCGGGAATAGCTGCCACTAAAGGATCGGTTAAAAACCCTGGTTTATTAGTCATGATCCCCCATTTGATCTTTTTCTGATCAAGGGCGATAAGTAACGATTCAACTCCGCTGAAGCAACGTGTGTGATTTGCTATGTTTGTGGCGTACTCGTCAACTAATTGCTTTATAAGCTCGCTTTGGGGTTGTTTAGCCCATAATTCTTTAAAACCAGCCTCTAATAATGCGCCTGCGCCGTTAGATGCCGCAGGACGGTATATATCACTACTAACAGGTTCTATTTTATTGCTAATAAGAACTGCGTTTAAAGCGGCACCTAAATCATCAGCGGTGTCGAGTAGGGTGCCGTCTAAATCAAATAAAAATGCATCGTACTCAATAAGGGGTAGGGGGGCTTGAGAGTTAGCCATTAAGCTAACTTCTCAAAATAAAGTATGTAATTTACGCTAACGTCACTATTGAGCGTATATTGCTTTGATAGTGGGTTATAAGAAAGCCCTGTGCTTGCACGAACTTTTAAACCGGCTTGCTCTGCCCATGCAATAAGTTGTGCAGGCTTTATAAACTTTTTATGGTCGTGTGTACCTTCAGGCACCATTTTTAAGAGTTTTTCAGCGCCAACAATCGCGTATAAATATGCTTTAGGTGTTTTGTTCAGGGTTGAAAAAAACACGTCCGCGCCTGGTTTGGCAAGTGCAGCTACAGCATGAATGATAGATGCTGGGTCGGGAACGTGCTCAAGCATTTCCATACACGTTATTACATCAAAGCGCTCAGGGTACTGTGTTGCAAACTCTTCTGCAGGCACTTTTATATAATCTACATTTACGCCAGTTTCTAAACTGTGCAACTTAGCAACAGTTAAAGGTTCTTGGCCCATATCGATGCCAGTTACTTTTGCACCCATACGCGCCATGCTTTGGCTTAAAATACCGCCGCCACAGCCAACGTCGAGTGTTTCTTTATCGAATAAGCCTTGCGTTTTGTTTGCTATAAAGTCTAAACGTAACGGGTTAATTTCGTGAAGAGGTTTGAATTCTCCGTCTAGGTCCCACCAACGCTCAGCGATGGCTTCAAATTTTGCTATTTCTGCGTGATCTACATTTTGATGTTCGGTCATAAAATACTTCCTCGTCAATCTGAGGCCATTATATAGGGCTAAATTGATAAATCGCAAAGTTTTGCGCCTGTAAATTAAAATTAATTGTGATAGCATGGCTGTTAGAAATAATAACAATACTCTTAATACCCAATACCGGGTTGTTGAGAGCTGATACTGAAGGAATGTGATATCAAATGACTGATCTCGCCAATGAAATTCTGCCAGTCAATATTGAAGACGAGTTAAAAAACTCCTACTTAGATTACGCAATGAGCGTAATAGTAGGACGTGCATTACCAGACGTACGTGACGGCTTAAAACCTGTTCATCGCCGCGTTTTGTTTGCAATGAACGAGCTTAGTAATGACTGGAACAAGCCTTACAAAAAATCGGCCCGTGTGGTCGGTGACGTAATCGGTAAATACCATCCACACGGCGACAGTGCAGTTTATGACACGATAGTTCGTATGGCTCAGCCATTCTCACTACGTTATATGCTTGTAGATGGCCAAGGTAACTTCGGTTCGGTTGATGGTGATTCAGCAGCGGCAATGCGTTATACAGAAGTACGTATGGCAAAAATGTCGCATGAGTTATTAGCCGATCTTGAAAAAGAAACGGTTGATTTCGTTCCTAACTACGATGGCACTGAGTTCATCCCTGACGTGTTACCTACGAAAGTCCCTAATTTATTAGTGAATGGTTCGTCGGGTATTGCAGTAGGTATGGCTACAAATATACCACCACATAACTTAACTGAAGTTGTGAACGGTTGTTTGGCACTTATTCAAAATCCTGATTTAACTATTTTAGAGTTAATGGATTATATCCCTGGTCCTGATTTCCCTACGGCTGCAATTATCAACGGTAAAAAAGGCATTGAACAAGCCTATTTAACTGGCCGTGGTAAAGTGTACATGCGTGCACGCGCCGACGTCGAAACCGATGAAAAAACAGGCCGTGAAACAATCATCGTTCACGAAATTCCTTATCAAGTTAATAAAGCCCGTTTAATTGAAAAAATTGCTGAGCTTGTTAAAGATAAGAAAATTGAAGGTATTAGTGCACTACGTGATGAATCAGATAAAGACGGTATGCGTATCGTTATTGAAATTAAACGTGGTGATGTAGGCGAAGTTATTTTAAATAACTTGTATTCACAAACTCAGTTACAAACTGTGTTTGGTATGAATATGGTTGCATTAATTAACAACCAACCTAAGTGTTTTAATCTAAAAGAAATGCTTGAAGAGTTTATTATTCACCGCCGTGAAGTAGTAACTCGCCGTACCGTGTTTGATTTACGCAAAGCGCGTGACCGTGCTCATACGCTTGAAGGTTTAGCAATTGCGCTTGCAAACATTGACCCAATTATCGAGCTTATTCGTAAATCACCTACACCTGCTGAAGCTAAAATTGCTTTAACTGCACGTCCGTGGGAATTAGGTCATGTACAAGGTATGCTTGAAAAAGCAGGCGAAGATAATGTAGCCCGTCCAGATTGGCTTGCTGATGATTTAGGTATTCGCGACGGTCAATACTATATTTCTGAGCAACAAGCTCAAGCAATTCTAGATTTGCGTTTACACAAGCTTACTGGTCTTGAACACGAAAAAATCTTAACTGAATATCAAGCGTTATTAGAGTTAATTGCTGAGCTACTTTATATTTTGGCAACACCTGAGCGTTTAATGGAAGTTATTCGTGACGAACTAGTTGAAATTAAAGCGCAGTATGGCGACGAACGTCGTACTGAGATCAATGCAGCGGCTCACGATATCAGCCTTGAAGACTTAATTACCGAAGAAAACGTTGTTGTAACGCTTTCTCACGAAGGGTATGTGAAGTATCAGGCATTGTCTGATTACGAAGCACAGCGTCGTGGTGGTAAAGGTAAGTCAGCAACGAAGATGAAAGATGAAGATTTCATTGAACGTCTGTTAGTTGCAAATACACACGATACTATTTTATGTTTCTCTACGGCCGGTCGTTTATATTGGCTTAAAGTGTATCAGTTACCACTAGCAAGTCGTGCAGCGCGCGGTAAGCCAATTGTTAACTTGTTACCACTTGAAGCTGATGAACGTATTACTGCTATATTGCCAGTACGCGAGTACGCAGAAGATAAATATATCTTTATGGCAACTGCATTCGGTACAGTTAAGAAAACACCATTAACGGCTTACAGTCGTCAACGTGCAAGCGGTATTATTGCTGTTAACTTAAATGATGGCGATAGCTTGATTGGTGTTGATATTACCGATGGTAGCAACGAAATTATGTTGTTCACTGATGCAGGTAAAGTTGTACGGTTCAAAGAAGCTGAAGAAACAACAGTTGTTGATGAAAACGGTAACCCAGTATTAGACGAAGAAGGTAACCCTGAGATTCGCTTCAAAGGTGTTCGCCCAATGGGTCGTACTGCTACAGGTGTTCGTGGTATTAAAATGCCAGACGAGCAACGCGTAGTATCGTTAATTGTACCAAAAACTGACGGTGCTATTCTAACGGTAACTGAAAATGGTTACGGTAAGCGTACACAACTTGAAGATTACCCATCTAAGAGTCGTGCAACACAAGGTGTTGTATCAATTAAGGTGAGTGAACGTAACGGCGCTGTTGTTGGTGCTGTGCAAGTTGATGACAACGATGAAATAATGATTATTTCGAATCGTGGTACCTTAGTACGAACTCGCGTTAATGAAGTTTCAACGGTTGGACGTAACACACAAGGTGTTATTTTGATCAGAACTATTGACGGAGAGCAAGTAGTTGGTTTACAACGTATAGAAGAGATTGAAGTTACAGAAAGTGACTTAATTGATATTGAAGACGTTGAAACAGTAGATACGGTTATTGATGAAGTAGCGGATGATAATCCTCCTTCAGAATAATTGATATTGAAAAAGCGGCCTTGGCCGCTTTTTTTAATGTTGTTGAAAAAAATTAATAGGGTGTGAAATTATACTCATACCAATTCGCTTAATTAAGAGATCTATTTTGAGGGTGGAAAAACGTGTTGATAGCTAGGCAAAAAATTCGCTATTTAGTTGTTCTAAATGAGAATTTTTTAACGCAAGTAGCGACACGTTTAGCCCCGCAAAATGATTAAGTATTATTGCGGATTGGTATTATTCATTAAATTTTAAAGGTTTAGCGGATTGGTATTAAATGTTCATGCTTAGTAGTTAAATTACTGGAATGAGGCAAAGGTAATGAGTAAATATAATTTTTGTGCGGGGCCAGCTATGCTTCCGCAAGCGGTTATGAAAAAAGCGCAAAAAGAGTTTCTAGATTGGCAAGACCTAGGTGTGTCTGTGATGGAGATTAGCCATCGTAGTAAAGAGTTTTTAGCGCTTACAGCTAAATGTGAAGCTAGCCTTCGTCGCCTAATGAATATTAGTGATGAATTTGAAGTGCTGTTTATGCATGGTGGTGGTCGTGGCCAGTTTAGTGCTGTGCCATTAAACTTACACCAAGAAGGCAAAACAGCGTTTTATTGCGAGAATGGCGTATGGTCGAAAAGCGCCAGAGATGAAGCGAATAAGTTTACTCAAACGTCTTTTACGGATGTCCGTAATGATGCTGATGGTGAGTTTTCAATTAAAGACGTTGCTGACTGGGAATTACCAGAAGACGCTGCGTACATCCACTATTGCCCTAATGAAACTGTCGATGGCTTAGAGATTTTTGATGTACCAAGCCACCCAACAGCTCCGATTATTGCTGATATGTCTTCAACTATTTTATCGCGTGAGATAGACGTTAATAAATTTGATTTGATTTACGCTGGTGCGCAAAAAAATATCGGTCCATCGGGCATATCAATTGTTATTGTTCGTAAAACATTACTTGAGCGCGAAGGTTTGCCAAAGCCCGGTATTTTAGATTACGCACTTGAAGCAAAGCAGGGCAGTATGTTTAATACCCCACCTACCTTTGCTTGGTATTTAGCGGCTGAAGTATTTGAATGGCTTGAAAGCAATGGTGGGGTAAAAGCCATGGAAGCACAAAATATTGCTAAAGCAAATTTACTGTATGATTTTATCGATAACTCAGATTTTTATTCAAATATAGTCGCTAAACATTGCCGCTCACGCATGAATGTTCCATTTTGGTTAAACGATGAAAGCTTAAATAGCAAATTTGTTGCTCAATCAAACGAGGCCGGTTTACTTGCACTTGAAGGTCACAGAATTGTGGGCGGTATGCGCGCAAGTATTTATAACGCTATGCCTCTTGAAGGTGTTCAAGCACTTGTAGATTTTATGGCTGCATTTGCAAAGGAGCACAGCTAATGGAGCAGCTCCGTTTAGAACCTATTTCTAAAGTAAATGGCACGGTAACCCTACCAGGTTCAAAGAGTCTATCGAACAGAATTTTATTATTAGCAGCACTGGCAAACGGTACCACCGTTGTAGAAAACTTACTTGATAGTGACGATATACGCCATATGCTGGGTGCTTTAAAGTTATTAGGTGTAAATGTAACTTTAAATGATGAACACACTGTAGCGACCGTAGAGGGAGTTGGTGGTGTGTTTAATACACCTACTGAGCCCTTGTTTTTAGGTAATGCAGGTACTGCTTACAGACCTTTAACGGCTGTACTTGCTGCCGTTGCTGGTGAGTATGAGCTAATTGGCGAGCCACGTATGGAAGAGCGTCCGATAGGTCACTTGGTTGATGCTCTACAAGCGCTTGGTGGTGATGTTACCTATACAAAACACAAAGACTATCCACCACTTAAAATTGTAGGTGGTCAAATAAAAGGTGGTGAGGTTGAAATTGACGGTAGTATTTCAAGTCAATTTTTAACGGCTCTATTAATGGCAGCGCCATTATTTAGCGGTGATACAACGATAACTATTAAAGGTACTTTAGTATCTAAACCTTATATTGATATTACGCTTGATGTAATGGCACGTTTTGGTGTTAATGTTGAACACAGTGATTATGCAACTTTTAAAGTTAAAGGTGGTCAACAGTATCAATCACTCGAACGAATTATGGTTGAAGGCGATGCATCTTCTGCTTCTTACTTTGTTGCTGCGGCTGCAATTGCTGGCGGCGAGATTGAAATTAAAGGCGTGGGTGCTAAATCAGTTCAAGGTGATATAGGCTTTGCTAAAGTAATGGAGCAAGTAGGCGCGAAAATCGATTGGTATGATGAGCGTTTAGTTGTTCGCAAAGGCGAATTAAAAGGCGTAGATATTGACGCTAATGCAATTCCTGATGCTGCTATGACCCTTGCAACTGTTGCTCTTTTCGCTAAAGGCCCAACTGCCATTCGTAACATTTATAACTGGCGAGTAAAAGAAACAGACCGTTTATATGCGATGGCAACTGAGCTTAGAAAAGTAGGTGCAGAAGTGGTAGAAGGGCATGACTTTATAGAAATTACACCGCCTAAACACTTCAACGATGTAGCAATAGACACTTACGACGATCACCGTATAGCCATGTGTTTTGCAATGGTTGCCGTTGGTGGAAAGCCAATAACGATTAATGATCCAAAGTGTACCTATAAAACATTTCCTACATTTTTCAATGTTTTAGCGTCAGTCAGTGAATAAGCTAATTAGAAGTAATTACAAAAGTTACACACTAATAGCAGATATATTTTAATAACTGACGTATAATGTCGCGGTTTATTTAGGTGTGCATTGCAGGAGGTTTTAAATGCAGGCGTTATTAATGCCCGTGATCACCGTTGATGGCCCAAGTGGTTCAGGTAAAGGAACTGTTTGTCGCTTGTTAGCCGACAAGTTAGGGTGGGATGTATTAGATAGCGGTGCGATTTATCGCGTTTTATCTTTAGCTGCACTTCATCACCAAATTGCATTAGACAATGAAGAAGGGCTTGTCCCTCTTGCTGCAAATTTAGATGTGCAGTTTTTGGTAGATAGCCAAACTAATGCAGGAAAAGTTATTTTAGAAGGCGAAGATGTAACTACTACTATTCGTAATGAAGAAGTAGGCGCTGCAGCATCAAAAGTTGCAGCATTACCTCGCGTTCGTGAAGCGTTATTACGTCGCCAGCGTGCATTTCGCACTGAAAACGGCTTAATTGCCGATGGCCGTGATATGGGCACTGTGGTTTTTCAAGATGCGCCGTTAAAAATATATTTAACAGCAAGTGCAGAAGAGCGTGCTCGTAGACGCTTTGTTGAGTTGAATACGCGCGGTCTTGATGTTACACTAAGTGGTCTATTACAGGACATTCAAGCTCGTGACGAGCGCGATATGAATCGTGCCGTTGCTCCGCTTGTACCTGCAGAAGATGCTATTGAGCTTGATACTAGCGAACTCAATGCACAGCAAGTGTTTGATAAAGTAATAACTTTATTAGATATTGCAATCTCTGAAGGTAAGCTTCCTAAACGAAGCTAAAACACATTTTATGCGCCAGCAGGATGCCAGTGCTATTTTAACAACCCCATGCAGCATGGTTGCTTATTGGTATAATATATAGAGACGTATATTCGTATGTCAGAAAATTTTGCGCAGTTATTTGAAGAAAGCTTAAAGGGTTTTGAAGCAGAGCAAGGCTCTATCGTTAAAGGTACAGTAATCTCAATCGAGAACAACATTGTACTTGTAGATGCTGGTCTTAAATCAGAAAGTGCTATCCCTGCTGAGCAGTTCAAAAATGCTGCTGGTGAACTTGAAGTTGCTGTTGGCGACGAAGTAGATGTTGCACTAGATGCAATTGAAGACGGTTTCGGTGAAACTATACTTTCTCGTGAGAAAGCTAAGCGTCACGAAGCATGGATCCGTCTTGAGAAAGCATGTGAAGAGCAAGAGACTGTTACTGGTGTTATCAACGGTAAAGTTAAAGGCGGTTTCACAGTTGAAGTTGATTCAATCCGTGCTTTCCTACCTGGTTCACTTGTTGATGTTCGTCCAGTACGTGACACAACTCACCTTGAAGGCAAAGAGCTTGAATTTAAAGTAATCAAGCTTGACCAAAAACGTAACAACGTTGTTGTTTCACGTCGTGCAGTTATCGAATCTGAAAACTCACAAGAACGTGAAGAGCTTCTTGCTAACCTTGTTGAAGGCCAAGAAGTTAAAGGTATCGTTAAGAACCTTACTGACTACGGTGCATTCGTTGACCTTGGTGGTGTTGATGGTCTACTACACATTACTGATATGGCTTGGAAGCGTGTTAAGCACCCTTCAGAGATCGTTAATGTTGGCGACGAAATCGCAGTTAAAGTTCTAAAATTCGACAAAGATAAAACTCGTGTATCTCTAGGCCTTAAACAGCTTGGTGAAGATCCATGGGCAGCTATCGCTGGTCGTTACCCAGAAGGTTCTAAACTTTCTGGTCGTGTTACTAACCTTACAGATTACGGCTGTTTCGTGGAAATCGAAGAAGGCGTTGAAGGTTTAGTACACGTTTCTGAAATGGATTGGACTAACAAAAACATCCATCCTTCAAAAGTTGTTAGCTTAGGCGACACTGTTGAAGTTATGGTTTTAGAAATTGACGAAGAACGTCGTCGTATTTCTCTTGGTCTTAAGCAATGTATTGCTAATCCTTGGCAGGAATTTGCTCGTCTACAAAACAAAGGCGATCAAGTTACTGGTAAGATCAAATCAATCACTGACTTCGGTATCTTTATCGGTCTTGACGGTGGTATTGACGGTCTTGTACACCTTTCAGACATTTCTTGGAATACACCTGGCGAAGAAGCTGTACGTGAATTCAAGAAAGGCGACGAAATCACTGCTATCGTATTGCAAGTTGACCCAGAGCGTGAACGTATCTCTCTAGGTGTTAAGCAAATCGAAGCTGACCCATTCAATAACTACCTTGATGCAAACAAAAAAGGTGCTATTGTTAAAGGTAAAGTGACTGAAGTTGATGCGAAAGGCGCAACTGTTGAACTTATCGAAGGCGTTGAAGGTTACATCCGTGTAGCTGATATCGCTCAAGAACGCGTTGAAGATGCAACTACTGTTGTTTCTGTAGGCGACGAGATTGAAGTTAAATACGTTGGTGTTGATCGTAAGAACCGCACTTTAAGCTTATCTGTAAAAGCTCTTTTCGAAGCAGAAGAGAAAGAAGTACTAGAGAAGCTTAAGAAAGAAGAGCCAGTGTTTGAAAACGCAATGGCAGCTGCTTTCGCAAATGCACAAAAAGACTAATATATAATTAGTTTTTAGTTGGAAGGGCATTTTTTGCCCTTCCTATATCTCTTTTTAAGGAAACGCTATGACTAAGTCAGAACTGATAGAAACACTTGCGGAACAACACGCACACGTTCCAGTGAAAGATGTTGAGAATGCTGTAAAAGAAATTCTTGAACAAATGGCCGGCTCATTATCTACTTCAGATCGTATTGAGATCAGAGGTTTTGGTAGTTTCTCTTTGCATTTCCGCGCTCCTCGCACAGGTCGTAATCCTAAGACTGGCGATACAGTTGAGCTTGAAGGAAAGCATGTACCTCATTTTAAACCAGGCAAAGAATTACGCGACCGCGTAAATGAAAGCATTGCCTAGTTAACTTAGTGGAGTAGTTACTTGTTCAAGGTATTAAAAATTATTCTGGTTGCGCTATGCCTTATCAGTGCATTTGTATTAGGGTCACAAAACCCACAGTTAGTACAAATAAATTATATTATAGCCAGTAATACACTACCTTTAGCTGTAATAATAAGTATCTGCTTTTTATTAGGTGTTTTAGTGGGTTGTTTTATTAGCTTTAAATTGTTTTCACAATTAAAGTGGCAAAACTACCGCTTAAAAAAGCAATTAGCGCCTGAAAAAGATAAAAAAAAGCTTGCCGCGAATAAAGACACCTAACTATGATTGAGCTTTTGTTTTTACTATTACCTGTTGCCGCCGGTTACGGCTGGATTATGGGTAAAAACAGTGCTAAAAACCAAGCTCATCAACTAAATCGTCAGATCACTTCTGAATACAGCAAAGGCTTAAAGTTTCTACTCGACAGAGAAGAAGACCAAGGCTTAGAGCACTTGATTAATTTGCTTGAAGTTTCAGCTGACTCTGTTGAACACTATTCTACACTTGCCACCATGTTTCGCCGTAGAGGTGAATTGGACCGCGCAATTAAAATTCATGAACTTCTATTAAAACACCCAGGCTTAAATGAACAACAAGCTGCAACTAGCCGTTTAGAACTTGCCGAAGATTATATAATGGCTGGTCTACTAGATAGTGCAGAAGAGCACTTAGTTTGGTTAGTTAAGGCTGGCCATGTAGAAGCGCTAGACCCTATTATTACTTTATATTCGCAAACCCGTGAATGGGAAAAAGGCATCAAAATGTTTGAAGCCCACAGCGAACTATTTTCAAAAGAACAGCAATTTAAAGCGATTGCTAATTTTTATTGTGAGTCAGCTTTAAGTGACAACACGCCCCAACTAATGAGAAAAGCGATTAGCTTAAATTATAAAGCCGTACGTCCGCTTTACGAGTTAGGATTAGTTGCTTACGCGAAAGAAGATTACGTTAAAGCTATTTATTACTGGCGTGAGCTTGTATCACAATTCACTTTGTTTGCGCCGTTGTTTATTGATGAGCTGGCTCACAGCTATAAACAATTAAATTTAACGCATCAATTTCATGAATTAGTCAGTGACTTGTTAGAAAAGGGCGGTGTATTAATTAAAATAAAACATTGCCAGGCATTGCTTGAGCAAGGACACACTAAACAAGCCTTTGAATTTCTAACTGATAGCTTAAAACGTCAACCTACTATACGTGGTTTCAGTTTTTTACTGCAATTAATGGGTGACCAAAATAAAAATACTAAAGAAGTACTTAATGAAATTGATAAGCTTGTAACCTCTTATATTGCTACAAAACCTGATTTCCAATGTCAGCATTGCGGTTTTACAAGCTACACCATATATTGGAATTGCCCTTCTTGTAAGCATTGGGAAACCATTGTTCCAAGTCGAGGCTTAGACGGATTTTAATAATCCCTTAAATAATATCGGATTTAACTATGATAATTTTAGCAAATTAAACTGAGAGTTTACTGGGTTGGAATTTTTTGATGTTGTGTCTATATAAATTTCTCTACACCTTCTCTCAAATTACCAGCTAGCACTATTGCATTAAATCTACTTATACAATTACTTTATATCAATTCGCTTAATTAAGTGGTCTGTTTTGAGGTAAGAAAATCGTGTCGATAACAAGGCAAAAAATTTCGTAATATTATTGTTCTATATAAGAAATTTTTAACGCAGTTAGCGTCAGATTTGGTCCTCAAATTGATTAAGTATTATTGCGGATTGGTATTATAGCCATACATTAGGATAGTCATGTCTTTCGAACACTCAAAAAAAATTCTTATAGCATTAGATTACGATGATCAAGAGGTTGCTTTAAACTTTGTTAAACAACTTTCTCCTGATACATGTCGCCTTAAAGTAGGCAAAGAGATGTTTACTTATTTTGGACCTGCATTTGTTAAAGAGTTAATTGATTTAGGTTTTGATGTTTTTCTAGATTTAAAATTTCATGACATCCCTAATACAGTAGCTAAAGCTGTTACTGCAGCTGCGAAAATGGGTGTGTGGATGGTAAACGTTCATGCTTCTGGTGGTTTTGAAATGATGAGCAAAGCTAAATCGGCTCTAGAACAATTTGGCGATAAAGCGCCATTACTTATCGCGGTTACTGTATTAACAAGCATGGATGAAACAGAACTAAAGCGTTTAGGCGTTGATAAATCTGCTCAAGAGCAAGTTATATATTTAGCTAAGCTTGCAAAGGAAGCAGGGCTTGA
The DNA here is from genome assembly GCF_040309225.1 of Pseudoalteromonas sp. GW168-MNA-CIBAN-0100. NCBI lineage: Bacteria > Pseudomonadati > Pseudomonadota > Gammaproteobacteria > Alteromonadales > Pseudoalteromonadaceae > Pseudoalteromonas > Pseudoalteromonas sp. GW168-MNA-CIBAN-0100. The sequence goes on from NZ_JBEOOL010000021.1 coordinate 66,996, forward strand.
TGGCGTTGTGTGTTCTGCACAAGAAGCAAAAGCTTTAAAAGCAGAGTTAGGTGAGAACTTTAAACTTGTAACACCAGGTATACGTCCTGAAGGCAGTGATGCTGGCGATCAAAAGCGTATTATGACTCCTAAGCAAGCAATAGATGCAGGAAGTGATTATTTAGTTATAGGCCGACCTATTACTCAGGCGGATGATCCCGTAAAAGTGCTTAGTGATGTTAATAGATCTATAGCATAATTTAACAAAAAGCAGCAATATAGTGCTAAAAGCCCTTACCTCATGTGTATTTTATGTTACATTATTAGGATTGAAATGTAGTAGGGGTTTGTTTTGAAGTTATTATTAGGTTCTATAGTAATTGTTATTGCGGGTTTTTCAGTAAATAAGTACGTTTTTTCTAATAAAGCATATGATGATGTTACATCAGTAACAGATATAATCACGAATTACCCTGTCAATATGTTCGATTTTAAACAAACAATGCAAGATTATGCACACCACCTATGTTACAAAAATGAGGATACACTTACATCTCAGCATATAACAGTAACTGATTGCATATCTAAGCTTGATGATAAAAAAATAGAATGCGAAAAGAAGGTTTTTCGTTTGGCACCGCTTAACCTAGAGTCAAAAGGTGAAGTGCTTGATTATTCAAGGCAATATACGCAATGTACATTGCCTTATAAGTATATTTTAGGTTAATTACAAACAGATAATATTAGTAATTACAGCCTATTATTTATAATTAAGATCTTAAGCGAATGGATTTCGCTTCAATATCTATCAACTCTTGTTTGAATAATCCACCAATTGCTTTTTTATAGTTAGCTTTACTAGTAGAAAACATCTTTTTTATAGCTTCAGGTTCAGATTTATCACCTAATGGGATAACACCACCTTCATTTTTTAGTTTTTGCATAATAGTTTCACCAAGGTCACTTACTTTTCCCATACCTGGCTTTTCTAATACAACATCAATTTTTCCGTCTTCACGTACTTTCTGAATGAAGCCTTTAAGCTTTTGACCCACAAATAAGCTTTTAAATACCATATTGTAAAAAACAACACCGAAATGCGATTCTTCAATTAATACCTTGTAGCCAATATCTGTTTTGCCAGCAACAATTAAATCCACTTCTTGTAAGTGAGTATATTGTGGCTCATCTTTAGATAGGAAGCGATTAAAGTTATTTGATGCACAAATACGTTGGCTTGCATTATCAAGGTACAAACGAACTAAATATGAGTGACCTTCTTGCATGCGTGGTTTTTGTTCGTTAAACGGGGTTAGTACATCTTTTTCAAGACCCCAATCTAAAAATGCACCAATACTATTAATTTCTTTAACGCGAAGCAGGGCATATTCACCTACTTGTGCGTGTGGCTTTTTAGTTGTGGCAGTTGCTAAGTTAGCGTTGTCTAAAAAGATAAATACACTAATGCTATCGCCCGCTTCAAGCTCATGTTTAATTTCTTGTTTTGGTAAAAACACTTCACCTAAATCATGACCGTCTAAGTAAGCACCTTCGTTACTCACTTCTTTTACAAATAATGTTTGTGTGGTTCCTAGGTAACTCATAATTATTCCTGCTCAGTCTTTTTTTTACGGCGCATTGGTGTATCGCCATCAATGTTCATTGGTGCTTTAATTGGTGCTGTTGGCTTTTTAGGTTTGGCTTTGCGTTTAAATACAGGCTTTTTAACAGCGGCGGATTTTTCTTTAGATTTATCCCACGTTGCCTCAGGCTTTTTCTCTTTTAAACCTTTAAACTTAGCTTTTAAGCCCTCTACGCTCGCAAATTTTAACTCATCATTTAAAAATGCTTTAATAGCTAAATAACTTGCCCAATCTTTTGGGCCAACTAATGAAATTGCGTTACCTTTAAAGCCTGCTCGTCCTGTACGACCTATGCGGTGTACATATTCTTCAGCGTGTTTTGGCAAATCAAAGTTAATAACATGCGTTACACTTAGTAAATCTAAACCACGAGATGCAACATCGGTTGTGATTAATATTTTAAAGTTTTCGCGACTAAACGAATCCATTATATCTAAACGTTTATTTTGTGTTAAATCACCAGCAAGCGCTACAGACTTGAAGCCTTTAGCATTAAGCGCTTCACTCAAGCGACTCGTGTCAGAACGTGTTGCTGTGAAGATAATGCATTGACCAACATCATCTTGATTCAAAAAGTGCTCTAATAGCGCTTCTTTATGGTCAAGGTGATCGGCTAGATATAAAGTTTGTTTAATATCGCTATGTTGCTCGTTCGCTGCACTTAGCGTAATTTGCTTTGGTTTTTTTAATAGGTTACGTGATAGAGCATCTACTTGTGCATGGTCAAGTGTTGCAGAAAACAATAACGTTTGACGTAAGCGGTGATTAGCTTGCTCGTTAATCATTTTTAACTGCTCGGTAAAGCCTAAATCTAAAATACGATCGGCTTCATCAAAAATAAGCAGTTCTAGTCCACTCAATTGTAATGAGCGTTTTGTAATGTGATCAGCTAAACGCCCAGGTGTAGCAACTACGAATTGTGGGTCGTTTCTAAGTGCTTTTATTTGGTCATTAAAGTTTTCGCCACCAAGTATTTTTACGGCCTTAATGGCTGTGCCTGCAATTAATAAACGCAGCTGGGTAAATACTTGCGTAGCAAGCTCACGAGTAGGAGCAACAATAAGTACACGAGGATCGCGTTTACTGAGTGCTTTTTGTTTCATAACCCTTTGTACAGCAGGTAATAAAAACGCCAAGGTTTTGCCCGACCCAGTTTTAGACTGAGCGAAAATGTCATGCCCTGCAAGTGCGGTAGGCACTGCATGCGCTTGAATATCGGTGGGCTGGGTGATCCCTTGATGTGCTAGTTGTGTTTCAAGGCGTGTATCAATCCCAAGATCAGTAAACTGCAATGTGTGTTTCTCCAAAATGAGCAAATTAAGTCTATAAATTTATCAGCGCATTATAGCTTACACAGATAGGTCGCTAACAGTAAAAACCAATCTATAGCGCTATTTTTTGCAATTAAACTAAAAAAGCGTAAAATACGCGCCCCATATGCGCCGGATTTACGATTCGGTAAACGCCAATACTGGCTAACAAGGCAAAATAGGAAATATAATGACTGTTGTTCATAAAGATAATGTAACGGGCGATCACTTTGTAGTATGTGCGCTGTATAAATTTGTTGGTTTACCTGGATTTGAAGCTATCCGTAAGCCTTTGCTTGAAGTGATGGAAGCAAATGAAGTACGCGGTACTTTACTACTCGCTGCCGAAGGTATAAACGGCACTGTTTCTGCAAAACGTGAAGGGATAGACAACTTATTAGCCTGGCTTGATGAGCAACCAAATTTAAAAAACATCGTAACAAAAGAATCTTACGATGATGAATGCCCGTTTTACCGCACTAAAGTAAAACTAAAAAAAGAAATTGTAACGATGGGCGTTGAAGGCGTAGATCCGCTTAAAGTTGTGGGTAGCTATGTAAAGCCAAATGAGTGGAACGCACTTATATCTGATCCAGAAGTAATTTTAATTGATACACGTAATGATTACGAAATTGAAATTGGTACATTTCAAAATGCAGTCGATCCAAATACTAAAACCTTTCGCGAATTTCCACAGTGGGCTAAAGAAAACTTAGACCCTGAAAAACATAAAAAAGTAGCGATGTTTTGTACAGGTGGTATCCGCTGCGAAAAATCGACGGCCTACATGAAAGAGCAAGGTTTTGACGAAGTTTATCATCTTGAAGGCGGCATTTTAAAATATCTAGAAGAAGTGCCAAAAGAAGAAACCATGTGGGAAGGCGAATGTTTTGTATTTGATAATCGCGTTGCGGTTGATCACGACTTACAAAAAGGCTCTTATGATCAATGCCACGCGTGCCGTATGCCAATTACAGAAGACGAAAAGTTAAAGCCTGAATACATGGAAGGTGTATCTTGTCATCATTGTATTGAAGAAGTGACAGACGAGCAACGGACACGTTTTGCGGAGCGCCAAAAGCAAATAGAATTAGCGCAAGCCCGTGGTGAAGGCCATATTGGTAATGAGGCACAGGCTGTTTTACAGCAACGTAAAGAAGCCAAAAAAGCCCAAAAAGACGCTCAGCGCGGTAAATAAATTTTTACAATAAGTATTACATTTAAAGGGTCTATTTAGACTCTTTTTTTGTGCCCAAAATTGTGCAGTAATTGTTTTCACACTCCGATGATAGTGTTAATCTGCAAAACAGATTTAGTCATTTTAATGCGCATACAGGAAGGGATTTATGCAAGCCGAACAAGTTGAAATCGCACAATTTTTAGCACAACATCCTCCTTTTGATGACTTACCTCAAAAAGCGCTTAATGAGCTAGCTCAACAAGTAGAAGTTGCTTATTTTAGAGCAAAAACAGATATTTTGAGTTTTGGACAAGACATATCTGATTTGTATGTGATTAGAAGTGGTTCTGTAGAAATGTATCGCCGAAATGGTGAGCTATACAATCGTTTGGCCATCGCAGGGATATTTGGTCAAATGGGTTTATTGATGAACCGTAAGGTGCGTTTTCCTGCAACTGCTCTTGAAGATACGTTAGTTTATTGTATAAATGTTGAGCTATTCAATCGTTACTGTGATGAGTTTGATGCGTTTGCTGATTACTTTGAAACAGACGGTAACGTACGTTTGCATCAAGCTATTGTTGAACAAGCCGATGGCAATGACCTTACAACAGCTAAAGTAAAATCATTAATTCACAGAGATGTAGTCACCGTAGATGCAACCTCTACAATACAAGATATCGCTAAATTAATGACCGAAGAGGCGGTATCGTCAGTTTTGGTAACCGATGTAAATAAACCAATAAACGACGATCCTGAGGAAGATGATGGACAAGTCGTTGGCATTATAACCGATAGGGATTTACGATCAAAAGTAGTGGCTAAAGGGCTTAGCTTTAATACACAAGCAAAAGATATTATGTCTACTAACTTAGTGCTTTTAGACGCTAATGACTATATTTTTGAAGCAGTACTTGCCATGCTCAGAGATAATCTCCATCATTTGCCCGTAGTACAAAAAAGACGTCCTATAGGAGTTATCTCCCTCTCTGATATTTTACGTTACGAATCGCAAAGCAGCTTATTACTTGTACGCGGCATACTTGCTCAACAAACAATTGAGGATTTAGCCCATTATGCACGCCAATTGCCCAATGTATTTGTCCGTATGGTTAATGAAGATGCAAATTCACACATGATTGGTACTGCCATGGCCGTTATAGGACGTACATTTAAACAAAGATTACTTGTATTAGCTGAAGAAAATTTTGGTCCACCTCCCGTTCCTTATTGTTTTATTGCACTGGGCTCAATGGCTCGCGACGAGCAACTTATTGTAACTGATCAAGATAACGCACTAATTTTAGATGACAGTTACGATGACGAAAAACATAACGCGTATTTTCAAAGTATTGCCGATTTTGTGTGTGATGGCTTAGCGCAGTGTGGTTACACCTACTGTGATGGAGAAATAATGGCGTCGTTTAAAAAATGGCGTAAAACTCGCTCAGAGTGGTTTGATCAATTTGCTGATTGGATAGCCCAGCCAAAACCACAAGCACTGCTTAATAGCTCTATATTTTTTGATTTAGACGGTGTATGGGGCAAAACCAAGTGGGCCGACGAGCTTAAAATATTTATAGCGAAACAAAGTAAAGTGAATCGTATATTTCTAGCAAATATGGCGGCAAATGCTCGAAATAGGACACCACCTCTTGGCTTTTTTAAAGGCTTTGTTATGGAGCATAACGGCCAACATAAGCGTTCAATGAACTTAAAACGAAGAGGTACTGCACCACTTTCTGATGTTATACGTGTACACGCATTAGCTATTGGTTCGCGTAAACAAAACTCGTTTGAGCGATTAGAAGACATTATTGAAGCTAAGCTATTACCGCAGGGTAAAGCGCAAGATTTACGTGATTCACTTGAGTATATTGCCATGATGCGAATTCGCCATCAAGCGTGGCAAATAGAGAAGGGCGAAGAGCCTGATAACGACTTAGACCCACATTTACTGTCTCCTTTTGAACAGCGAAACTTGAAAGAGGCATTCGCTATTTTAGAAAAAGCACAAAGCTATTTGAAATTTAGCTACACAGCAAACTCAGGTGTGAAGTAGCCTATGAACCCGCGTAATTACAAAGCAGTTGATTGGCAAGCTAGATATAACGAGCTTGCCAACAGCACCGAAAATAAACTTCTAAAACACTTTTATGCAGGTGCTTATAATCAAGATAAAGCCGCTGTAGAAGATGTGCCTTTCGTAGCAATGGACTTTGAAACAACAGGTTTAAATAGCCAAAACGACGATATTGTGAGTGTTGGCTTAGTGCCGTTTAATTTAAAGCGTATTTATTGCAAACACAGCCGGCATTGGGTTGTTCAACCAAGACGTAACCTGCATGAAGAGTCTATTTTAATCCATAGAATAACGCACTCTGAGGTCGATGACGCCCCAGACTTTAATCGAATTATTGAGCCTTTACTTGAAGCGCTAAGTGGTAAAGTTGTCGTGGTACATTACGCCGCAATAGAACGCCATTTTTTAAATAATGCGTTATTACTAAGGCTTAAAGAAGGTATTGAGTTTGCTCTTGTTGACACAATGGAGCTAGAAAAAAGAGCACTAAAAGAGAGGCAAGGTTTATTAGGCCGATTATTTAATACAAAACTAGGCTCGCTCAGATTAACAGATTGCCGTGCGCGTTATTCCCTACCTGCGTACCAAAATCATAATGCGTTAACGGATGCACTTGCCACAGCTGAGCTTTTACAAGCGCAACTGAGTCATCATTACCGTGTAGATACTCCAATCTCAGAGTTGTGGGTATAATACTAATACGCAATAATACTTTAATCATATTGAGGGTTAAACCTGACGCTAGCTGCGTTAAAAATTTCTCATTTAGAGCAACTAAATAAAGAAATTTTGCCTTACTATCGAGAAGTTTTTCCTGCCACAAAATAGATCACTTTATTAAGCGAATGGGTATAACCTTAAATAGTTAAATAAAAATGCGCCGCAAAAATTGCGGCGCTTTCGTTACTAATTAAAAGTATTGCTTACTAAAAGTATTATTTAACTGGGCGAGGCTCAGTTCGTAAACCTAAAACTAAGCTTAAACACATAAACAACAATACAATAGTAAATGGCAAGCCTGTAGAAACAGCACCTGCTTGTAGTGCTTCGATTGCTTGTGTACCACCAATCCAAAGTAAGGCCGCTGCAATTGCGCCCTCTACCGTTGCCCAAAATATACGTTGTGGCACCGGTGCGTCAATTTTACCGCCAGCTGTAATTGAATCAATGACTAATGAGCCTGAGTCAGATGACGTAATAAAAAATACTAACACTAATATAATCGCAATAAATGATAAGATATTAGATAGAGGTAATGCATCAAACATCTGGAACATAGCTAAAGGGACATCAGTTAAACCATTAGTGCCTAGTGCACCAACACCATTAACTACTTGATCAATAGCAATACCGCCGTATATAGACATCCATAAAATGGTAACAGCAGTAGGGACGAGTAATACCGCAATTAAGAACTCACGAATTGTACGACCACGTGATACACGCGCGATAAACATACCTACGAACGGTGACCAAGAAATCCACCAAGCCCAGTAAAATACAGTCCAGCCATGCATCCATGTTTCGTCTTCACGGCCGTGAGGATTACTCAATGGAATAATGTTTTCTACATAGCCCATCACGGTAGTCGGTACATTACCCATTGCTACAGCAAAGCCCACTAAACAAACAAACAATAATAATGAGAAAGCAATTAACATGTTTACATTACTTAGCAGTTTCACACCACCGTCAATACCGCGAACCACAGAAACAATGGCTAAAAGTGTTACACCCGCAATAACTAGAATTTGAGAGCCAATGCCACCTTCTGTACCAAATACATGGTTAATACCTGCAGAGGCTTGTTGAGCACCTAAACCTAAAGATGTTGCAAGGCCAAATAACGTAGCAAGTACAGCTAAGATATCAATGATATGACCAGGCCAACCCCATGCTCTATCACCTAATATAGGATAAAAAATAGAACGAATAGAAAGCGGTAAACCTTTGTTATACGTAAAAAATGCAAGAGATAAACCAACAACAGCGTAAATAGCCCAAGGATGAAGACCCCAATGGAACATAGTTGCGCCCATTGCTAATTTTGCAGCTTCTGGTGTATTAGCGGCTACATTAAGTGGTGTTTCGTACCAACCAGTAAAGTAAGCAACCGGTTCAGCAACGCCCCAAAACATAAGGCCGATACCCATACCTGCAGCAAATAACATAGCAAGCCATGAAACTCGAGAGTGAGAAGGTTTAGCATCATCACCACCAAGGCGAATATTCCCGTAAGGAGAAACAATAAGTGCTAAACAAAAGAGTACAAAGAAGTTAGCAGCCCACATAAATAGGGCATCAAAATTATTAATAATATCGGTCTTGATACTATCAAGCGCTGTTTTTGCAGTTTGTGGGTCGGTAACAAGTATGGCGATTAAAAAGATGACAATCAGGCCCGCACTAGTTCCAAAAACAGGGTTGTGTATATCAAAACCCCACTTTTGTACGTTGTCCTGACCTACGGTGTAGTCCGTATTGTCAATACTATATTTGTCATGATTTTCCTTCATGCAATACCTCTTTAGTTGTCCTAACAAGCCAAAATAAATTCGGCGTCATATCGAATTACATTAGCCTTTAAATATTAAGTAAAAAGTAATACCGTAATTATTTGAAGACTAACTAATTTGAAGAGTGATCATACAGCTAGTAGTGTATGAGTTAAATATTAAATGTAAATGAATTTGTATTTAAAACGCTGTTTATATAGCCAAATTAATGATTCTTTTATTTAAAAAGCCCTAAAATTATAAATTCAGTGAACGTTAAAATTTAGTTTGCTATTAAAAGTATTAATTTACTTAGTTAAGTAAAAAAAGATCACTTTTAAGCAACTTAATTAATGCTTAAATACTAGGGCTTGTTGATCTTTTAGGATTAAAATTTGTTCAATTTAGGAGCTGTTTAATCGATCCTAGGTTTGTAACCTAACGGTTCGATAACTGCTCCTGCGTTATTCTGCATGCTTACATGCACGTAAGAATAATTAAAAAACGAGCTGCAAAGAGCAAATTTCCCTTTAGGGCTAGTATAAATTTATAAGCTGATAAGCATCTTTAATCAAGTTGTAATATGAATATGATTTAACACAACACTAAGCTATATTTTATAAATAGATAGGCAAAGGATTAATACTATTATGCGTGAATGCGCTTTAAACAATACCAATCAAAACGAACTTGTTAAACGCTTTTGCAGCGTTAGGGGCGAAAGCCTGGCTATTATTGAACCACTCACTGTAGAAGATTGCCAATTACAAGCTATGGCAGATGCCAGCCCAGGCAAATGGCATTTAGCGCACACCACGTGGTTTTTTGAAACGTTTTTACTTAGTGTTTACTGTAAACAGTACACTGTGTTTAACTCTCACTACCGAATGCTTTTTAATTCTTACTACAATGGGATTGGAGAGCAATTTAAACGGGCAAACCGAGGTAGTTTATCTAGACCTAGTTTAGATGAAGTTTTAGCTTATAGAGAGCATGTAGATAGCTGTGTGGTTGAATTACTTAAAACTGAAGTTAGTCCACAAATTAAAGATATTATTGAACTTGGGTTACACCACGAGCAACAGCATCAAGAACTAATGCTTATGGACATCAAATATAACTTTTCAGTAAATCCATTATTTCCGCAATATAAAACATCGCCTTTAAACAGCCAAAACAAATCAGCAGATATTAAGCCTCTCAATTTTATAAATTTTGAGCAAGGCATTATTAATATAGGTACAAATGCCGACGATGAATTTGCATATGATAACGAGCGCCCCAAACACCAAGTATTAATTCATTCATTTAACTTTGCTAATAGGTTGGTCACCAATGGTGAATATTTAGACTTTATAAATGCAGGTGGATACAGCAATCCACAGTATTGGTTAAGTGACGGTTGGGCAAATATACAAAGCAACAGTCTAACGCAACCATTATATTGGCATTGTATAGATAACGAGTGGTTTGAGTTTACACACTATGGATTAGAGCTTCTCAATTTAAATGCCCCGATCTGTCATGTTAGTTATTTTGAGGCCAGCGCCTATGCTAATTTTGTAAAGGCTCGCTTGCCTACAGAGTTCGAATGGGAATATGCAGCTAAAAATACACCTTCAACAGAGATTAATAATCACTACCTAACACCTCAGCAAGCAAAGAGTGATACTGAAATAAATCAGTTAACTGATTCGTGTTGGCAATGGACGAACAGTGCATATTTACCATACCCCGGTTTTAAGCCTATTGAAGGAGTAGCAGGGGAATACAATGGTAAGTTTATGAATAACCAAATGGTGTTACGTGGTGGGTGTGTGTTTACCCCTCAAAACCATTTACGACAAACATACCGAAATTTTTATTACCCGCATCAAGCGTGGATGTGCAGCGGGATAAGACTAGCTAAGGATATAGTATGAGCCAAGTAACAGCGATTAAGCAAAGCAACATAACCGACACTGAATTTCTAAACGACGTGATAAGCGGATTAACTCAACAACAAAAAACGCTTCCGTGTAAATATTTTTATGATGATAAAGGTGCTGCATTATTTGAGCAAATAACAACCTTACAAGAGTATTATGTTACACGTACTGAGCTTTCTATATTAGAGCAACACTCAAAGTCGATTGCTCAAATGCTACCTGAAAACCTCTCTATTATAGAGCCCGGCTGTGGCTCGGGTAAAAAGGTAGCCTATTTATTAGCGCATATGGCAAACGTTAAAACCTTTGTACCGTTTGAAATATCTGAGGAGATGCTCAGTTATTCACTTGCACATTTGTCACCATTATTTCCAGATTTGGCAATTTCTCCATTATTAGGAGACTTTACACATAGCCAAATGGTCAAACAGCTAACCAAAGACACCGCTTTAGACAGTCAAACTAATTTGGTGTACTTTCCGGGGTCTACTCTTGGTAATTTTGCACCTGTAAAAGCAATTGAAATTATGAATAATTTCCATCGCTTATGTGGTTTAAATGGCTATGTGCTAATTGGCATTGATTTAGTAAAAGAGCGCCAAGTGTTACTTGATGCATATAACGATAAGTTAGGTATAACCGCCGCGTTTAATAAAAACTTACTACAACGTATTAATAACGAGTTAAATGGCACATTTAACTTAGACAATTTCAGCCACGAGTCACGCTTTAACGAGCAACATAGCCGTATCGAAATGCATTTAGTAAGTAATTGTACTCAAAGCGTGATTATAAATGATCAGCAAATAGACTTTATAGAAGGTGAAAGCATTCATACGGAAAACTCTCACAAGTACACGCTTGAGTCGTTTAAGCAGCTTGCAGCGCAAGCTAATTTAAAGTTAGAGCAAACATGGCAAGACGATAGTAACTATTTTGCCCTGTGCTTATTAAGGCCGCTATAAACGTTTACTTAATATGTTTAGGGCGTGTTGATCTTTGATAGTTGAATTTGCAGCAATATGTTTGGTTTTTAGGCAAGGCAGAGCCTATGAAGTGTGGTTATTCCACATAAATAGTTGATAACGCAGCATAAATGCCAAACATGTGCTGCCCTTCGGGTTCTGCCTAGGGGCGATAAACTCTTTGTTGCTCGATTTTTACTCAGCCCACTAGGTTACAAACCTCGCGCCGCGATTTAATCGCCCCTAGATTGAACAAATTTCAATTCGCAAAGGTCAACACGCCCTAGTAAATGACAACTTTAGCATTGCTAAACTCATAGTTTAGCAATGCGCCATTATTTGATTGCTGTATAAGTTTAGCTTTATTTAAACCATGCAGTCTAAATAGAAGGGGGGCAATAATAGACACCGCAGAGCCCGTTGCACTGTCCTCATTTACTCCAAACTGGGGTGCAAAGTATCTAAAATGCGCTATAGCATTTTTTTTGTCTATATTTTTTATACTAAGCGCTATAACAGCATTTTTATGGAGTTTATTTAACGCTTTAAAATCAACGTGTAAGCTTTTTAAATCGTCTTTTTCAACGTCTTTACTAAACTCTTTATTAAATTCTTCATTAAATAACACAAACGTATAACCGTTATTTTCGCCGGCACTGTAGGCTGCTTTTATTGCTAATGAAAACACACTTTGTAACTCACCTTTAGCTAATTCGCTTTTTTTAGACTCTATACTTTTTAGTAACAACTGTGCGCGTTGTTTTTTTACTCTTATAGTAAAGCGCTCATTACTCATTGATGTAAATACTTCAGGGCAATAACCAAAATACTTTATTAAAAAATTAGCGGCCGCTAAAGTGCCATGTCCGCAGCGTTTAATTTCACTTGTTTGGTTAAACCAGCGAATATTGCAATGGCGTTTAGTTATCTCATTTTGATTTAAAAATACGGTAGCTGGGTGAATTGATTGTGATGCAATATATTGCATTGTTTTTGATGTTAACCCATTTTTATAAATAACAATTAAAGCGCTTGAGCCTTTTAAGTTATTTGCAGAGCTATAAAAAACAGATTCGGTGGAAGTGAACTCTATAAAGCGAAGCGTAAGCCATTTAGGCTTACGCTTTGCTAAACAAAGAGTATTAACCTTTGCTTGCATATGCGTCGTTATGAACGCCCGCAGCACGACCTGATGGATCAGCATTGTTTTGGAACGATGCGTCCCATGCAAGTGCTTCAGGAGTCGAACACGCTACCGATTTACCATGCGGTACACATTTAGCTGATGCATCACCAGGGAAATGCGATTCAAAAATAGTACGGTAGTAGTAAGCTTCTTTTGAATCTGGTGTATTAATAGGGTATTTAAATTTTGCATTTGCAAGCTCTTGATCGCTTACTTGCTCGTTTACAAACTCTTTTAACGTATCAATCCAGCTGTAACCAACACCATCTGAAAATTGCTCTTTTTGACGCCATAGCACTTCATCAGGTAAGTAACCTTCAAAGCCTTCACGTAAAATGTGTTTTTCAATTTTTCCATCTTTACACATTTTAGCTTCAGGGTTGATACGCATAGCAACATCAACAAATTCTTTATCAAGAAACGGTACACGTGCTTCTACGCCCCATGCCGCCATTGATTTATTAGCACGTAAACAGTCAAACATATGCAGTTTTGATACTTTACGGTTTAGCTCTTCATGAAACTCTTGTGCGTTAGGGGCTTTATGGAAGTATAAATAACCACCAAATAGCTCATCAGCACCTTCGCCAGATAACACCATTTTAATGCCCATAGCTTTAATTTGGCGAGCCATTAAGTACATAGGTGTAGAGGCACGAATTGTTGTTACGTCGTAGGTTTCTATGTGGTAAATCACTTCACGTAATGCATCAATACCTTCTTGAATGGTAAAAATGATAGGGTGGTGAATAGTACCAATCATGTCAGCTACTTTTTGTGCAGCCGCTAAATCAGGTGAGCCCTCAAGGCCTACTGAAAAAGAATGCAGCTTAGGCCACCATGCGTCGCTTTCGTCGTTATCTTCAATACGTTTTGCAGCAAAGCGCTGGGTAATAGCAGAGATAACCGATGAGTCTAAACCACCAGAAAGTAATACACCGTAAGGCACGTCACACATTAATTGGCGTTTAACGGCCGCTTCTAATGCATCTTTAACGTCTTGCGCTTCTGCGCTGTTATCTTTAACTGCATCAAATGTTTCCCAATCACGTTTGTAATAAGGCGTCATTTTGCCATCTTTGCTGTACAGGTAATGCCCTGGTGGAAATTCTTCAATATGCTTACAAATTGGAGAAAGTGCTTTTAGCTCAGAAGCAACGTAAAAGTTACCGTGCTCGTCGTGACCGGTGTAAAGCGGGATAATACCAATATGGTCACGGCCAATTAAGTAAGCGTCATTTTCTTCATCGTATAAACAAAATGCAAAAATGCCATTTAGATCATCTAAAAAGTCAGGCCCTTTTTGTTTATACAGCGCTAAAATAACTTCACAGTCTGATTGAGTTTGAAAAGTAAAATCAACGTCTAACTCTGCTGCAAGTTCTTTATGATTATAAATCTCGCCATTAACCGCTAAAATATTTGTTTTTTCAGGATTGTATAAAGGCTGTGCACCGCTTGATACACCAACAATAGCTAAACGCTCATGCACTAAAATAGCTTTTTCAGATGCATATACACCAGACCAATCTGGGCCACGGTGTCTAAGCAGCTTTGACATTTCAATTGCTTGGGTACGCAATTGAGTGGGATCAGATTTAATATCTAATACCCCAAAAATTGAACACATAGTAACTCCTCATTCCTATTATGTGTGCAGCAGAGCCAATTTGCTGTGCTGCGAAACCTTGTTTTATCAGAAAAAATTACTCAAGTCACATAGCTTTTACAATTAATTAAGAATAATTTATGCACCAAGCTAGATGTAATCGCACCAAAGTGGTTAATGCGTGGTTCCTGCTGCTATTTTTACGTCGCTATTATTGTTCAAAGCTTGTGCAATCATAACTCTCAGGGCATTAATAACGGTTTCTTCGCTCATGCTTGGTGCGCCATTGTGGTGCACAGCTTGGCTTGGTAAATAAGGAATATGCACAAAGCCACCTTTCATTACAGCGCAGTGATCATTTATGTAATGCATAAGACCATACATAACGTGATTACACACATAAGTACCTGCTGTATTGGAAATGGAAGCAGGTATATTGCTGTTGTGCAATGCTTGTAACATGCGCTTTATTGGCAAGTTTGTAAAATAGGCATCAGGGCCATTTTTTTCTATTGGTGTATCGATAGGCTGCTTACCTGCATTGTCTTTAATGCGTGCATCGTCAACGTTTATTGCAATACGCTCAATTGATATTTCGCTGCGCCCACCAGCTTGGCCTATACATAAAACAACCGCCGGATTGTGCGACTCAATGGCGTTTATAAGCTGACTGATAGACGTATTAAATTCACAGGCAAGTTCTAGTGTGCATATTTTGTGTTTCATGATGATAGTTTCATCAAGTTTTTGCACTGCTTGCCAAGAAGGGTTTATAGCTTCGCCACCAAAAGGAGCAAAGCCAGTTATTAATACACACGGCATAGTAGAAGTTGATTTAGTCATTAAACACCAAGCTATACATTAAAATAATATTAACGGCGAGTAAGGTAACGGCCGTCGGAATTTGAACCTTTATTACATGGTACCTATTTTTTAAATCTAGGGCGTGTTGATTCTAGAATATTTTATAGGTTATTTTTAAGTGCAAGGCTCAATTGATGTAGGTGCCCGTCAAGTTTCTGCTTCGCCTTTGCTGCTTCTTCAAACGTTACATATTTAAACTCAACAGTATCTAAAGGTCTAAATTGTGCAAATTGATGTAAGTCGGCTTCAATTACAGTCCCTAAAAGCGGATAGCCCCCGGTTGTTTGACCATCGTTAAGTAGCACGATAGGTTCACCATTCGGTGGCAGTTGAATACTCCCAGGACTCACCCCTAGTGATGGCAAAGAGTGCGAATGTGCCAAATTATTTTTATGCTCAAGCCTTACGCCCATTCGGTTGCTGTTACTACTAACTTTAAATGGGGTAGATACAAAGTTGTTAAGTAAAGGCTCGCCTAACAAATTAGCATGAGGACTTGGGTGCAGTCGTATAAGCTTGCGCTGGGCGGGAGCAATTGCGCCTACTTTTATAAACTCTCCATAATAAGGAGTAATAGGTATTTCATCACCAGTGGCGAGAGCTCTACCTTCAATACCACCAAAACATGCGTTTAAATCTGTAGATTTAGAGCCCATAACTTCAGTATTTTGTATACCGCCTTTCACTGCTAAATAAGCTCTTAATCCAGCTCTACCAGTAGCAAAGCTCAGTACTTGTTTGTTTTTTACTGTGTATGTCCAACCAGGGTAAATTGCTTGTCCATCAAGGGTTGCTTGCAAATCTGCACCATGAAGCGCAATTACTGTGTCGCAGGTGAATTCCAGCTCGCACAAACCAACAGTTATTTCTAAAACGGCATCATTGTCGCTATTGTTAAGTAATCTATTAGCAATTATTTGTGCATAAGGGTCTAAGCTACCCGCTTTGCTTACACCTAAATGACGGTAGCCATCACGGCCAAAATCTTGAATTGTAAGTAATACACCACTTTTGAGTACTTTAATCATGAGTTGCTCCTTTATTAACTAGCGGAACAAATTCAAGCGTATCGCCTGGTTGAATTAAACAAGGCTGCTCAGAGGTCGAATCAAACAAAGCAGTATCTGTATGACCTATTATGTGCCAACCGCCAGGGGTATCTGCGGGGTAAATTCCGGTTTGTGCAGCACCTATCGCAACAGAGCCTTTAGGAACTTTAATGCGTGGCTCATCACGCCTTGGTGTATGTAATTGCCCATCTAAGCCGTGTAGGTAAGCAAAACCGGGCTGAAAGCCTAAAAATAAAACGTGGTATTTGGTTTTACTATGAATATTAATAACCTCATCAGCGCTTAAATTGTGATAACGAGCCACGTAATTAATATCCTCACCCTTGTAGGTGGTTTCGATTAAGTGATGTTGCCCTTTAAAAGTACTCGTTTTAATATCATTCCACAGCGAAGGTAGTACTTGTAACCACTTATTTAAGTGTTTATCTGATTTTAGATAGAGAGTGAGCGAGTTCATGGCTGGCACCAAATCGGTAAATTCAGCAGTGCATTTACAGTGGCTGGTTAAAGCCCAAATTTTATTTTGAATAGAGAGTCTATCTGTAGCATCTAAATGCGATGCATCAAGTAGTAAACTACTGTTTGTTAATGCATAAATATGGGGAGCTGGCTTCATTAAATAAACCTATTTGTACAACATAATTTAAACGTAACACAGTTTTATTAATTTATTTACACCATTGCGACTAAGTCGTTATGTTTAGTGTTTATTTACCCAGCTTACTTTAAGAGTGTTTTTATATTCAATTAATCGTATTTAACTTATTGAGGACTAAAACTTAATACATTTCGTACTAAATAAGTAATTAGGTTGAAATGAAAATTAAGATAAGGAGGTCTTAATTAGCACGCACTTGTTTATGAGGTACTTTATGAAACACCAGCATTTATTATATTTATCAGGCGCTGCTATTATATTTAGCGCAGGCAGCTTTGCTTTATCTATGGAAAAGGTAGAACACAGTAATGTAGAAGCCACCATGCATGTAGAAACCATTGTACTGGGGTCTGGTTGTTTTTGGGGAGCAGAAAAACGCTACGAAGCGCTTAATGGCGTTATTGATGCTGAGTCGGGTTATGCTGACGGTAATGGGTTTAAAGCAACGTACAGAAATATTACTGATCAGTCTCGTCGTTTTGATGAGAACAATTATGCTGAAGTTGTGCAAGTTATGTATAACAGCAATATAATTTCAGCAGAAGATCTCTTAAAAAACTATTTTGAAAGTCACGATCCTACGCAAAAAAATCGCCAAGGTAACGACATCGGTACGCAATATCGTTCAATTGTATTAACGACTACTGATGCACAAGCTAAAGTAGCTGAGCAAGTTAAATCGCAATATCAGCAGCTTTTAACTGATGCGAGCTACGGCAAAATCGAAACGGTTATTAAACCACTTGCAGGTTTTGTATCGGCAGAAGAATATCATCAAAATTATCTAGAAAAGAACCCTAATGGCTATTGTCCCGATCACTCTACCGGTGTTGTTTTTAATAAAACACCCGTGGAAAAAGCAGACAACAGTGCTCTAATCGCAGGTAAGCAAATAGTGGTACTTGATTCTCGTGATTACTGCCCGTACTGTGACAAATTTAAAAAAGCAGTCGCAAATGATTACAAAGGCACAATACCTATGACATTTCGCCATGCTGACCAACTTAATGATTTAACTATTAAGTCAGCCACGTGGGCAACGCCGACTATTTTGTTTTTAGAAAATGGCGTTGAGGTATATGGCCGTCAAGGCTATGCAACACCTGAAGAGTTTTATAAAGCATTAGGCGCTTTTAAATTAGGTAACAGTGATGCTTATAAAGTTGCATTCGATGCACGAACAGATAGACCTTATTGTAAAGAGTACAAAGAGTTTAAAAATACACCTGATGGTACTTTTGTTGATAAACTAAGTGGAGAGCCACTATTTGATACAAGCGATAGGTTTAACTCCGGTACTGGTTGGTTGTCGTTTAAGCACCCAGTAAAAAGTAGTGTAACGCAGCATGATGATAGCAGTTGGGGAATAACACGTATTGAGCTACGTTCTAAAAGTACAGGTATTCATCTTGGTCATTTATTCCCAGGAGAAGGCCCTAGAGGCACAGACCGCTACTGTATAAACGCAACAGTACTCGATTTTGTACCAAGAGATAAAAGCTAAACCTTTTACTTTGTAAAGCCTGATTTTAATCAGGCTTTTTTTTGCATAAAATAAAATAGATTTATCATATTCTTTGCAAATTTTTTAAAATTAAAGCGTTGAGCTACACATCAATAATATTACTTAGGTTGTAAATGAATCAATTTATAAAAATAACAACGCAGTTAATGTATTTGCCTTTAGCTTTATTAATTTTTATTACAGATGCTAAGTCGGCAACCCACTATGTCGTCGGCGTAGAGAATATAGAGTATCTACCTTACTTTGATGGTAGTGGAACAAATGGTGCTGACTATTATGGCTTCAGTGAAGAGTTACTCACTTTATTTGCACAGCAGCACGATTTTGAATTTGAGTTTTACACGCTGCCAATTAATCGTCTTTATAAAGAATTTATTGATCACCATCATGTTGATTTTAAATATCCAGATAACCCTCAATGGAAACCAAGTTATAAAGCTTCCTTTGGTGATTTAAATGAAATTATTTATTCGCAGCCAACCGTTGTGACTAAAACGGGTATTGCGAGTTTAAATAAAAATATCACTATTGATGAATGCGTTAGTTTTGCAACGGTGAGAGGGTTTACGTCTCAAAGCTTTAAACCTTTAATGAATAACGAAAACGTTGAGCTAATTGAAACCGCTAACGTAATGGAATTAATAGAGATGCTTTTAAAAGAGCGAGTGGAGTGTATTTACATATCTAACGATGTATTAAACTATAATATTGTTAAATATTTCAAATTAACCCGACCCGTTTATTTTCAAAACGAATTGCCGACAGATTTACAAGCCTTTTTATTATCGTCGATTGACTATCCTGAGGTAGTTAAGCAATTTGATACATTTTTGCTTTCACATAAAGTGCAAATAAGTAAATTAAAAAAAGAGTATCAAATAAAAAATTAACTAAAAAAGCCCCGTAAGTTATAACTTACGGGGCTTTTTAAAATGTATTAATCTGTATATAGCTATATTATGTATGTGCTTAATAATAAAAACAGTCCAAGCCAAGCCAAGTCACCACCTAACTTGAACCGCTTTTCACACTGACAACATCTTCACACACAATATAAAGATTCTGTTTACTACGCTTACGTAGCCTTGTAATGCATATCATGTGGTTTGAGCCAAGAATAAAAACAGTTCAAGCCAAGTCACCACCTAACTTGAACCGCTTTTTCACACTGACAACATCTTCACACACAATATAAAGATTCTGTTTGCTACGCTTTAGTAGCCTGGTAATGCATATCATGTGATTGAGCCAAGAATAAAAACAGTCCAAGCCAAGTCACCACCTAACTTGAACCGCTTTTCACACTGACAACATCTTCACACACAATATAAAGATTCGGTTTGCTACGCTTTAGTAGCTTTGTAATGCATATCATGTGGTTGAGCCAAGAATAAAAACAGTTCAAGCCAAGTCACCACCTAACTTGAACCGCTTTTTCACACTGACAACATCTTACACACACAATATAAGATTCTTTTCACTGCTAAGTTTGAGTTACTAAAACTCAAAAGGTTGCATTTATTGCTCTTAAAAAACAAATTAACTAAGTTGTTTTGAGCTGATGAAGTAACTTTAATATTTAACTTTATTTTCGACAAACGATAAAAATGATGTCAACAACAACCGAAAAGTGATCCACTCCACCATTTGAATATTGATCCACTATTTATTAAGGTTTTCCATTAAC
>NZ_JBEOOL010000022.1:0-81305 GCF_040309225.1 Pseudoalteromonas sp. GW168-MNA-CIBAN-0100
CCAAAAGTAGGACCGTTCGAATTTCAAAAACTCGGTACACCATTAAGTCAAAGCATGCTTAACTGAATGGTGTTAGCTAATAGCGGCTTTATTTTTGTGGCTTAGTTTTAGCTGCTTAGTTTTTATAAAAATTATTGAATTTTTTGTATGTGTTAAGGTCTATCAGCATGCAAATATACCTATACAGTGGAATAACCATGCAAAACATGCCATCAATTAAACGTTGTACTCGAGAAGAGTTAGCGCCAGAGCAAGATTTGGGGCGTTTAGTCTCTTTTTTACGTTCGAGATTAGCCATTCATGTTGATGCCAAGTTACTTCCTATGGACTTAACTTCTGCGCAATATATTGTGGTTGTACTACTTGCGAGAGAGTCGGTTAATACGCTTGCAGGACTTTGCGAGTATATGGTTTATGATCGTGGCGCTATGAGCCGCTTACTAAACCGACTTGAAGAAAAAGGACTCATTATTAAAACGCAATGTGAGCTTGATAAGCGCTCAACTATTTTGTGTTTAAGTGAAAAAGGTAAAGCTCTTTGTCCTGAAATTATGCCTGTAGTGAACGAAGTCTATGCGCAAGCATTAAGTGGTTTTTCAGAGCCAGAAAAAAACCAAATAATCGACTTACTATTCAAAGCTATAAATAATCTTGATTCACTGCCAGACTCGCCCCAAAAGTAGATTATCAATAAAATAGCGATACTGTTTCAATAGAAAGTTAGCGTGCTAATTAGTTGATCTGATTGTGCGCAGAATCTAACTTTGATAATATAGTTGCCTAGGCAATTAAAGTTATCATCTTGTTAGGTTTGTTATGATTGAAAATAATTTGTTAGTACAATTACAGCAGCAATATCCAGAACATACTTTTATGCAACATCACTTAAGTGTTGTCCATAAGGGACGTTTTGCTAACGCGATTGTGTATCGATATAAAGATAATGAATTTGATTTAATTGTTAAAGATTTTAGCCAAAGCCCGTGGTTTATCCGCAAAACATTTGCACGAATGTCGGTAAATCAAGAGTACAAGGGGTTGAGCCGTTTAGCTGAGCTTGATGCAGTTGCTAACCGCTTTTGTAGATTGTCGCCGATAGCGGTTGCTTATAACTATATTGAAGGCACGCCACTGCGCGCTTTAATTCATGAAGACAAAACACTACCTGTTAACTTTTTTAGTGAGCTTGAGCGTCAAGTAGCAAAAATGCATCGCAAAGGCATCGTGCATTTAGACTTGCGTAATATGGGTAATATTTTATGCGGCGCAGACGGTAAACCTTATTTTATTGATTTTCAGTCCACTATTAGCTTTTCTCGTTTTCCACGTTGGTTGCAACGCTTTATGCGAGGATCTGACATGTCAGGCGTATATAAAGCATGGAATAAATTGGGTGAGCAACCTCTGCCACAAAAAAACAAGACTATTTAGAGCGCTTTAATCACGTGCGTAAACGCTGGATTTTTAAAGGTTACCCAATACAGCGAGGCTATGCGTGGGGCGCTGCACTTATTACTCAATTTGTAGATTCTGACTTAGTACGAAATATTACTGATAGACTTTAATTTAAAGCATAAACCGTAATTTAAAAACACCTAATTCATTGTGTGATTTTGCCCATATTAGCCTAGCTAATATGGGATTTTTTTTATTATAAGTAATCCCTTTGGTTTGCTTACTTGTTGTTTAATCCCTCAAAAACAATTCCTTTTACTGTTTTTTTAATTTTTTAAAATAAATATTAGTACTGCATTTAGTTTGCCCATACAATGCGCAAAAATAGCTTGCGCATGCTTAATAAGTTCACGTTTTTTCTGCAATTTTTTATTGTTCAAGTAGACTATAAATAATGTGCGCTTTTAAATTTTAAGGTTTTAAGATGATTGAGTATCCGGTAGACCAACTTCCACAGCTCATAAATGATTTATTGCAATGCGATACAACAGAACGCAAAAATAAATTATTAGCAGATGCGCAGTTAACGCTTTCAACAGAGCACCTGTCATTACTTTTTGAGGCGATACCAAAAGAACAACGACTTGAAATTTGGCAGTTGCTTGATGAAGACACGCAACACGAAATTTTTGTTAATTTAAGTGAAGATAGTTGTTTGTGGTTGCTGCAAACGCTAGAAGACACTGAGGCTTTTAAACTTCTTGATGAAGTTAATGTAGAAGAGCTACTGGAACTTGAAGAAGTTATACCAGAGCGATTTGTTGAGTATGCAAAAAAGCAACTCGATGAAGCGCAAACCAAACAATATGATTTAGCGCAGCAATACCCGCCAGAACAATTAGGTCACTGGTTAGGTTTTGACTTTTTAAAAGTATCGGAGAAGCTAACAGCCGGTGGTGCTAAAAAATTGCTACACAAAGGTTTACCGCAATACAGTGAAGTTATTTATTTAGTAAGCCGCAAGGGTAGTTTAATAGGTGAGGTTGCGGTAAATGATTTAATAAAAGCCAGCGACACCGATAACTTAATGACATTGGCAAATCATGACTTTTCATTGCTCCATGCTGATGATGATTTATATGAAGCGGCAGAGGTGGTGATCCACAGTGAAAAAATGGCACTGCCAGTGGTTAATGCTGATAACAAATTACTTGGGCGATTAACCATTGCCTCTGCTTATGAATTACGACAAGAAATTGCTGATGAAGCAGCCGCTAAAGCCGGTGGTTTACGTGAAGACGAAGACCTGTTCGCAAGTGTGCGAAAAAGTGCTAAAAACCGTGGTATATGGTTAGGTATTAACTTAGCTACTGCCTTTTTAGCGTCCTGGTTCATCGGTTTATTTGGCGCAACTATAGAACAGGTTGTAGCACTCGCTGTATTAATGCCAGTGGTTGCTTCTATGGGCGGGATCGCAGGTAGTCAAACATTAACCGTTATTGTGCGAGGTTTAGCGCTTGGACAGGTTACAGATTCAAACCGTAATGCGTTGCTTAAAAAAGAGCTGCGTGTTGGCGCTGTAAATGGCTTGGTATGGGCGTTTGTAATCGGCCTGCTTACCTTTTTATGGTTTAACGACTTAATGCTTAGTATTACGATTACGGTAGCCATATTATTGAATTTAGTGGCCGCGTCACTAGCTGGTGTTGTTATTCCGTCTATTTTAGACAAAATGAAAATTGATCCTGCGTTATCTGGCTCGGTAATTTTAACTACCGTTACCGATATTGTTGGGTTTGTTACCTTTTTAGGTTTAGGCAGTTTATTGCTTTTATAAGCCTTATACCAATTCGCTTAATTAAGTGAATTGGTATTACTAACAGGAAAATACAATGACCTTTGAAGTCATGATTTGGTGTGCAATTGCTTTGTGTATTTCACAATCGGCAATATTTTCGGGCTTAAACTTAGCGTTTTTTTCACTAAGTAGGCTTCAGCTCGAAATGGAAAGTGCAAAAGGGAACGAGGCGGCCATAAAAGTGATGGCCCTTCGAAACGACTCTAACTTTTTATTATCGACTATTTTGTGGGGCAACGTAGGTATTAACGTACTACTTACACTACTTTCTGATTCGGTATTAATGGGTGCAAGTTCGTTTTTATTCTCAACTATCGCAATTACTATTATTGGTGAAATAACACCGCAGGCTTATTTTTCGCGTAATGCGCTAAAAATGGCGAGCCTACTTTCGCCGCTAATTAAGTTTTATCAGATTCTGTTTTATGTAGTTGCTAAGCCAACGGCTTTAATTCTCGATGCATGGTTAGGTAAAGAGGGGATTACGTACTTTGCTGAAAGTGAGCTCAGAGGTATTATTCGCAAACACATAGAAGCAGAAGAGGCTGATGTTCAGCACGTTGAGGGAATAGGCGCGCTTAACTTTTTTAGCTTAGATGAAATAAGCGTAACCAAAGAGGGTGAGGTAATTGATCCAGACTCTATTATTGCTTTGCCTACTAAGCTTGATTTGCCTATTTTCCCAGACCTTACATTAACGACTAATAATGAGTTTTTACGAAAATTACATAAGTCAGGTTATAACTGGGTGATCATTACCAATGAAGACGGTTGGCCTTTATTAGTGGTAGATGCTGACGGCTTTTTACGTTCGGCCTTGTTTGAACCAGAGACGTTCGACCCTTATCATTATTGTCACAGACCTATTATTGTTGCTGATGAAGCGATGCGCCTGAGTGAAGTTATTTTAAAAATACGGGCTAGTCATTCTTTAGATAAATCGTTTGATGGGGCCATTGATCACGACGTGGTGTTAGTGTGGAGTGATGTGAAGCGCATTATTACCGGCGCTGATATATTTGGTCGGTTACTCAAAGGTATGAGTGCACCAAAACTCGAACTGCATGAAAATACAGAGAATAAAAAGCCGCTATAAAGCGGCTTTTTGTATTCTATAGAAAGGAAGGTTATGCCCAACCTTCATAGCGCTTACGACGCGACAACACTATCGTTAATATAATACCTAAAAACAGGCCTAAAAACGCAATAGCACCACCGTAAGTAAGTAGCTGACGTTTCTCTTTTGAGCTAGCAGCTTCTTTTTGGGTGCGCTCTTGCTCTAGCGTTGTTTTAAGCTTAGTAATTTGGGCCGATAACTGCAGGTTTTGATCAGTTAAAGTTTGGTTTTGCTCTTGTAGCTGCGGAAGTTCTATTTGAGCTTGGCGCAGGTTTTCTTGCATAGTACTCATTTCGCTACTTAGTGTTTTGTACTGTTGGTGTAAGCCTGCCGTTTTGGTAACAAACTTAGTTTCTATCCAACCTTCGCGGTCTTTATCATCTTTAATTTTTATAAAGCCGTTTTCTTCAGCAGATAACAAGGTTAACTTTGTTCCAGCATCTACAGAGCCGAGTAGTCGATAATTCTTACTCGCACCAGAGCGCATAAAAGTATATAAATTATCGATAATATAAGCGGTGTTTGCATTAGTTGAATTTGCAGGTTTTGCTTCTTCTGCATAACTCATAAATGTGGTGGCTGTTAAAAGTAGCCCTAATAAACAATGTTTTAGCATTTATCTACCTTGTTGATCTAACTGCGTCCGTTATGAACGTGATTTTCATTTCACATAAGTAGTTAGATAGTATGGATTAAATAGCTCAATAGCAAGACTGATATTGTAACCCAGTAGCAGTTACCTAGCCCACTAGGTTACAAATCTCGCCCCGCGATTAAATTGCCTCTAGATAGAACGAATTTTAATCCACAAAGGTCAACAGGCACTAAAATAAGGCTAAAAAATTTGCATTGTTAGTGTGCTTTGTTTATTTTGAGCACTTATTTATTTTAAAGGTAATCCGCAAACCGAATGGATACTGAGATAGAACTGAAATTTTTGGTATCAGATGCCGTTATTCCACTGATCCCCTCGTTAATTACTCAATTTGCAAAAACGGTGAAGAATAAACCGTCACGCAGCTTACAAAATGCATACTACGACACGCCAAGCCGAGAGCTTAGAGCGCTTGACATAGGCTTTAGAACTCGCTGTTCTGACAGCGAATGCGAGCAAACTATAAAGCTTGCAGGTGAAGTTGTAGGTGGTTTACACCAACGTCCAGAGTACAATTTACCAATTGAATCAAGTCGCCCTAATTTAATGGCGTTTGATGCTGATATTTGGCCTCATGGCATGCAAATAAGCGCAATCTCAAAAAACTTGTATCCAATATTTAGCACTAACTTTATTCGTCGTACTTGGTTAATTGAAACCGAAAGTGGCGCTAAAATTGAAGTTGTACTCGATAAAGGTGAAATTGCGGCTTCGGGTAAAATTGAAATTATTAGCGAGCTTGAAATTGAGCTTGTTGAGGGCAGTCGTAATGAGTTGTTTGCGTTTGCAGATGTACTGGTTAGCCAGAACTGTATCCGTTTAGGATTATACTCTAAGGCCGCGCGTGGTTATCGCCTTGCAGATGAAAAACCTTTAACACCAAGCAAATCTATTGGTTTTGTTCAATTACCAAAGTCGACTACCCAAGAGCGTGCTTTAGTTGAAGCCATGAACTTTGGCATTCGCTTTGTGCAAAAGCATGAGCAATGCTATTTCGATAAGCCAAGTTTAAAAACGCTTAAACGCGTAACTGACGGCATTAGCTTAATACGCCATACTTTTTGGCTGTACGACGATATAGTATCCAAAGAAAGTACAGAACATTTACGTACAGAGCTTAAATGGTTATTAAGCGAATTAGCGTGGGTAGAAAACGCGATTCAATTAAAAACGTACACGTCTAAACGCCATGCTTTTTATAAAAAAATTAATGCTGCTCCAGCACTTACTCAAGTCATTGGTGATTTAAAAGAGTTACAGCCAAGCATTGACGATATAAATGCACTGTTTCATAGCGCGCGTTATAATCGTTTATTACTGTCGTTAACTACGTGGTTAATTGATAAACAGTGGCGTAAAGATTGGGGGCAAATAGAGCTTCAAGCGGCTGAGCAAAACGTGTCGTCCATTGCGAGTAGGCTTTTTAATAAAGACTGGAAAAATCTGCACGAATTACTCCCTAAAGAACAAACACTCGATGTCGCTTCGTATTTAAACCTGCGCACTCAACTTGAAAATAGCCTACTGAGCGGTAACTGTTTAGGATCGTTATTTGATAAAGAAGAACGCCTAGAGTTTAGATTGCCTTGGCTTGATATTTCTCATGGTATTTATGAATTAAGTACGCTTGAGTATTTAAAGCAATTATGTGCAGGGCAAGAAGACGAACAGCTTGCTAAAATCCAGTCATGGCTTGAACAAAAGTCTGAATATTTGGTCAGTGCCATGGAGCAAAGTCGCCTTGCTTCACTTGACATAGAACCTTACTGGCAAAAATAAATGATGCGCTTTTGTAATAAAATTCAATTGCAAAAGTGTTTATTCGTTATTTTTTTATTAGTTAGTTTTAACACTTACGCTGAGCCCATGTGGCATTTGTATAAAAACAAAAATGGCGTAAGTGTGTATTATCAAAGCCACAGTGATAATACCTTTGAAGTAAAAGCGCAGATGAGCGTGACAGGCGTATCCACCAATGAGTTTTTAGAATTACTTAGTGATACCGATGCCGCACCCCAATGGCTCGAAAATATATCTCAGGTAAAGGTTATTAAGCACATAAGCCCATCAGAAAATTTAGTGTACAGTTATTTTAATTCTCCTTGGCCTGTTAGAGATAGAGATAGCATTACTTATTCTTGTTATTCACAGTTAACTGCAAATAAAAGCCAATTGCTTATTAATGCTCGCCCTAATAAGCTGCCCAGAAATAATGGCGTTATAAGAATTACTACTTTAAATGCACGCTGGCTACTGAGTGAGGACAAAGGCCGCCTTGATATTGAGTACCAAGTATATGCTTTGCCTGATGGGGCAATACCTACTTGGCTAAGCAATAAGGTCGGATTGAAAAGTACTTACACCACATTTATGAACTTGCATCATATGCTCACAGATAAAAAATACACTCCAAAACTACCTGTAATCAAAGCAGGTCAATGCTAAATATCGAATATATAATAATTTAATGGTGTGTTGAGTAGTCTTTAACTACGCTTAAGCAATAATGACACGCTATTATTTGGAGAATTGATGAAGTATTTAGTGGCTATATTATGTTTGATACACAGCTCATTCTTATTAGCTCAAGAATATACCTTTGGTGTAGTGCCGCAATACGAGCCGCAAAAGCTAAATACTATTTGGCAACCTTTGTTAAAGCAAGTAAGTAAGCAAACGGGAGTAACAATAAAGCTAATTACAGTTGAGTCTATTCCTGTATTTGAAAAAGCCTTTGCTAATGGCGAGTACGACTTTGCATACATGAACCCATGGCATAGTGTTGTAGCATACGAAAAACAGGGATATTTACCATTAATAAAAGATGCAGGGCGAAAGCTGCAAGGTATTTTGCTCGTAAACAAAGACAGTGATATTGATAATTTAAGTCAACTAGAGGGCGCCGAAATAGCATTCCCTGCACCTAACGCATTAGGTGCGTCATTATTAATGAGAGCTGATTTAGCATTGTTATACGGGCTAACAATAAAGCCTGTATATGTCCAAACTCATCCATCAGTATATTTAAATGTTGCACTGCACTCAACAATGGCGGGCGGTGGTGTAATGGGCACATTTAAACAACAACCAGAAAGCTTACAAAATAAACTCAAAATTCTTTATAAAACGCGTGAAATTAGTCGCCACCCAATTGTCGCCCACCCAAGGGTTGATGCTGCAATACAGTTAAAAGTGCAACAAGCTATTTTAGATATAGGGCAAAGCCCAGAGCATAAACATTTGCTTGCAGGTATCCCAATTATTAAACCTAATATTGCAACTTTAGCTGAGTATCAGCAGTTAACTCAGTGGGGCTTACGCTCTTTTTATGTTGAAAATTAGAGGGTTTCGTAGCCTAAGGGCGCAAAGCTTTATTGTGGTATTGCTTTGTGGC
This sequence comes from Pseudoalteromonas sp. GW168-MNA-CIBAN-0100, assembly GCF_040309225.1. Taxonomy (NCBI): domain Bacteria; kingdom Pseudomonadati; phylum Pseudomonadota; class Gammaproteobacteria; order Alteromonadales; family Pseudoalteromonadaceae; genus Pseudoalteromonas; species Pseudoalteromonas sp. GW168-MNA-CIBAN-0100. The sequence goes on from NZ_JBEOOL010000022.1 coordinate 8,420, forward strand.
TTGCTTATGGCCTGTCTTTTTATGTTTTACGCCTTACCTGAGCAAGCGCGTTGGGTAAACGATGGCCTTTCAAAGGCTGCTCAGCGTTCTTTAGCGCAGTTGTCGACTTCTATAACGACTCCGTTGTTAACTAGGCAATATGCAGAGCTATATGAAGAAATAGACAGTCAACTTCAAACTCGCCCTAATTGGAAAAGTATTAAAATTGTTGATGTTGATTCAAAAAACCAATTGTATCCGCTTGAGAATTGGGTTGGAGCAAATGAAAACGGCGACATGCTGTTATCTCAACAGGTGGAGTTTTTAGACAAACCGCTGGCTAATATTAGCTTGGTTGTTAATTTTACGAATGAAATTAACGAATCTTCAAAACTTCATTACACCTTAATATATATACAATTTATTATTTTAGTTATCGTTTTTATAGGTTTAGCTTGGCTGGTGGATTACAGGGTTACATCGCCTTTGAGGACGCTAAAACTTGGGTTTTCACGTTTAGCCAAAGGCGACTTTGATTGCCATATAGACAAACAACAACAAAATGAAGTGGGCAGTGTAATAAATGCATTTAATAATATGGTTGATGAGGTTGCGAATAACCATCAAAAATTAAATGCATTACGAATTCAAGCTGAGTCTGCAAGTAAAGCAAAGTCAGATTTTATGGCCAGTATGAGCCACGAATTAAGAACTCCATTAAATGCAATTTTAGGCTTAGCCCAGCTGTATGGATATGATGAGAATGCTAATAAAGTACAAAAAGAAAACGCGAAAAGCATTTATCAAGCTGGAGAGCATTTACTATTACTCATAGACGATGTGCTTGATTTAACGGCTATTGAGTCGGGTAATATGCAGTTTAGTTTTTCTTATGTGCCTATTAAAAGCATATTAGAAGAGTCAGTAGAGCTTGTCACTGAGCTTATTAAAGGGCAATCAATAACACTGCAAACTCACGGTTTTGAGTCCTTAGAAGGATTGAGTATTTATATTGATCAGCGCCGCTTTAAACAAGTGATGCTTAACTTGCTTTCAAATGCGATTAAATACAACAAACCAAATGGCAGCATTAATATTAATTGTCGGGTGTTAAGTAATAAACAATGCGAAATAGATGTAATAGATACCGGATGTGGATTTTCTCCAGATGACATTTCTCGCCTATTTAAACCTTTTGACCGCTTAGGCGCTGAAACCAGTAAAGTAAATGGAACCGGTATTGGTTTAGTGATAACTAAGCAGCTGGTAGAGCGTATGCAAGGGTCTTTGAGCGCACAAAGCGAGCAGCACAAAGGTTCTTGTTTTACGCTAAACTTTAACAGTTTTGATCAAACTGACTTGCCAGCACAAGTGCAAGCCCCTCAAATAACACAGCAAAGCTTAAATGCGGTAACGCTTCCTACGCTTGAGGTTTTAGTGGCAGAAGATCAAGTTACAAATCAGCAAGTGTTAAAACAGCAATTAACTATGCTTGGAGTGTGCTCTACTTTTGTAAGTAACGGTGAGCAAGCTTGGGAGGCCATACAAAATAAACGCTTTGATTTTTTACTAACCGACATTCAAATGCCCTTACTCGATGGGTTAGGGTTAGCCAAAAAAATACGCGAAAACACTCATTTTGATGAACTGATTATAATTGCAATTACGGCCAACATTACCAAAAACAACATAGATAATTGTTATGCTTGTGGAATGAATGGCTTTTTAACAAAGCCCATTGAGCTTGTTAAATTAAAGTCGTTATTGATGGAGCATTCTCAAACTATGGTCAATACACGTTCAGAAAAATCAGATGGTGAAAATATAGCTTCAGATAGTTTTGATCAATTAGATATTACGCTACTAAAAGCAATGCTTGGTGATGATCCTAGCGTACATTGCATGGTATTTAATGCGTTTTTACAAACAGCAGGGGAGCAAATTAAATTAGCTAACGCGTATGCTAAGAGTAAAAACTATGTTGATTTAGCTTTTCAGGCTCATGCATTAAAGTCGTCTTCAAAGTCTGTGGGGGCTATTGAGTTGGCAAATATATGCCAGCAGATAGAAACACAGGCAGAAAACGAAACAGTCAAAAATGAATATATACAGCAGCTGGAAGAGCGCTTTAACGATGTAGTCACACAACTTAAAAGCTATTGTTTACGATATGAAAAACGCACATAAAAAATGGCTCTTAAAGAGCCATTTTTTGTTTTAGGTATATTAGTATTTAGCCGCTTGCCCTTTTTTGGGTAAAGCGTGCTGTATAAAGTCACGTAAATCGTTATTAGAGCTTTCTAAATCAGCGTGGCGAAGGTACATCATGTGTCCGCTTCTGTAGCCTTTAAAGCTCAAACGGTCTTTCATTTTACCGCTTGGGTCTAATTGCCATAACGTATATTTAGCGTCAAAGTAATTGGTTGCGCCATCAAAGTATCCTGATTGGATCATCACGTTTAAGTAAGGGTTTTGCGCCATTGCTAAACGTAGATTTTCGCCTGTATTATTACCGGTTCTATCCCATGGATGGACATTACCAAATAAGTTATATTTTACATCAGTTTTATAGTTTAACTCTTCACGTAAGTAGTGATTAATTGCAGGAGTGAAAGAGTGTAACCAAGAGGTAAGTTCAGCCCAGTAGTCTGGGGACTCACCTGCGTCGCGTTTATCCATTCCTAAATAACGAGAATCTAAGCGACCTATAGTTTGACCACGTTCACGTAGTAGCTCTTTCCAGAAAAACTGAGTTGGAATATCTAAGTTATTTTGTTCAACAAATTTTTCTGATAAGCCAGCGTAGTGCGCCATTTTTGTAATTATGCGTCGCTTTTCATCAGCATTAATAAAGCCACCTTTAGCAAGCGCAGGGATTAACTCATTTACAGTAAACTCTTCAACTTCAGGTAATAACTCATCAAGATCTTTAGCTTGTAAATCGGCGTTAAGTGCTTTGTGATACCAAGCAGTCGCTGCAAAGTAAGGTAGGCGGTTAGCGGCTTTAATCGGGCCGTCGCGCTTAATACCAATATCAGTAGGTGATACGAGAACAACACCGTTTATGTACATCCATTGACTATTTTGAAGCTCATGAGCAAGACCTGATACACGTGTTGTACCGTAGCTTTCACCAATTAAAAATTTAGGCGATCGCCAGCGCTCAGCTCTATTTACAAAAGTATTTAACCACTCAGCAAGGTATTTAATATCGGCATTAACACCAAAAAATATCTCTTTTTGTTTTGCTTTAGAAGGAAGTTCGCCTTTTTCGTTTTCAAGTACGCGAGAGTAGCCTGTATTTACAGGGTTTACGTAAACAATATCGGCAATATCAAGTACAGAATATGGGTTGTCTTTTACGCCATAAGGTTGAATTGGATAGCCTTCGTCATCAATTTTTAATACGCGAGGGCCAGTATAAGCAAGGTGCATCCATACAGAAGCCGAACCTGGCCCGCCATTAAATGAAATAAGTAATGGGCGAGTTGTCCTGTCGTCAACTTTGTCGCGTGTATAGTAGGTGTATTGCAATGTCGCAACCGCGTCGCCTTTATCATCCCATACAGGTTGTGTGCCTGTGGCAACGGTGTAATTAAAGCGTTGACCGTTGATTTTAGCTTTATGTTGAGTAACAACTTTGCTGTCTACATCAATACGACGTTGGTTATCGGCAAGCGTGCTTGTACTGATTATTAATGCAATAACAGTTATCGGTAAACTGATAATACGACTAAGCTTCATTAGGTGTCCTTATTATTGTTGATACACCATTAAAGACATTAATGAGTTAAATAACAAAAGTATTGAGACTAGTGGCCGATAATACTAGTTAAGTAAGGTATTAATGCGCTTAGAGACGCACGCTAACCACTTTTATAGTTATTTGGGATTTGGTTTCTTTATTTAGTTAATCACAGAATTCAGGTATATTGCGGGCCTACTTGTATTGATTTTATATACAGGCTATCACCAAAAAAATCTAATGGATTACGCTTTCAAGCACATAAGTGCACTCTACACCGGATGTTTATGACTAATGCTATTGCAGTAATAGCGTTGTATTTGTCGTTTTGTTACAAAATTAATTAAAGGTAAAGAGAAGCTTTATGCAAAGAGTATTAGTGGTTGAAGACAGTAAAGTAGTGCAGCAGGTGCTTCGCCACTTAACTGCACAATACCTTGATGTAGCAATTGATTTTGCTTGGTCTTTAGCAGAATGCGCTACGTTCGTAGAAAAGCACGATTATACGCTTGCGTTAGTTGATTTAACTTTGCCAGATGCTCCGCACGGTGAAGTTGCAAAATATACTTTATCTAAAAAAATTCCTACGGTTGTTTTAACCTCAAAAATAGATGAGTACAAGCGCCAACAAATGCTTGAATTGGGCGTAGTTGATTATGTTATTAAAGATAATCGCGATTCTTACCATTATGCCGTTAAGCTCGTTGCGCAATTACTCAGAAATCAAGGCTGTAAAGCACTAATAGCAGATGACTCATTACTTAGCCGCTCGTTAATGAAGCAAATGCTAGAAAAGCAATTGTTTGATGTAACAGATGCCCATGATGGACAACAAGCACTCGAAATATTAAAAGCTAACCCTGATATAAAGCTACTTATGACCGATTATGCTATGCCCTCTATGGATGGCTTTGAACTAGTCAAAGCGGTACGTAATTTTAGAGGACGAGACGACTTAGCAATTATTGGCTTGTCGGGCGCGGGAAAGCATGGCCTATCAGCACGATTTATTAAATATGGCGCCAATGACTTTTTAACAAAGCCATTTATGAATGAAGAGTTTCATTGTCGAGTACTTCAAACAATGGAGCAACTGTCGTTAATTTCAGATATTAAAGAAAGCGCACATAGGGATCACTTAACAGGGCTTCATAACCGACGCTACTTTTATCAATATGCAGAAAAGCTCCTTAAAAGTAAAAACCAGAAAAATACTTTGGCATTGCTTGATATCGATTTTTTCAAAAACATTAACGATACATTAGGCCATGAAGGCGGCGATCAGGCTTTAAAGCAGGTTGGTTCATTAATACGATCTACGTTTTCAAAGTTTACGGTTGCACGGGTTGGCGGGGAAGAGTTTGCCATAATATTACCTGAAATAGAGCTAGAACGCGGTCGTGAATACTTTGAAGCATTTAGGAAAAAGATGGCTAGTTACGATTTTTCTATTAGCGATAAATCAATTAAAATTACCACCAGTATAGGCTTGGCTGACTTTCAAGACACTAGTCTAACGCAGGCTATGCGTGTTGCTGACAAAGCATTATACGAAGCTAAAAACCAAGGCAGAAACTGCGTGGTATAACCCTTCTTAAACAAAACTAGGTACGTGATAAATATATAGAGATATAGCACGCACCAATGTAGCTGACTTGTTAAATTAACGCACCTAATTGGTGCGTTTTTTTTGATCTTGAGTTTGTATTTTTTACTAAGTGGCTGTTTTTAATTGATATAAAATAGTGGCACAAAGGTTGGATTGTTTAACCCAATAGGATAACAATAAAGAGTCCGAGGGGGCCGCTATGAAAATGATTAGTGCAATCATAAAACCATTTAAATTAGACGACGTGCGTGAAGCACTCGCTGATTTAGGAATTGAGGGGATGACAGTAGTTGATGTTAAAGGTTTTGGACGTCAACGAGGTCATACTGAGTTATATCGTGGTGCAGAATACCAAGTAGATTTTATTCCTAAGATCAAACTTGAAATTGCAACTCGTACTGAAAATTGTCAACGCGTTGTTGAAGCAATCACTAAAATTGCATCAACAGGTAAAATTGGTGACGGTAAAATTTTCGTGTACGACTTGGATCAAATTGTTCGTATCCGTACTGGCGAACTAGACGAAGAAGCAATTTAAGGGGGTCTCATGGAAAATACAATAATAGAACTAAAGTTTTCACTCGATACCTTCTATTTTTTAATATCAGGTATATTAGTAATGTGGATGGCAGCAGGTTTTGCCATGTTAGAGGCGGGCTTAGTTCGCTCTAAAAACACAGCTGAAATTTTAACTAAAAATGTCGCGCTATATTCAATTGCATGTACGATGTTTTTATTAGTTGGCTACAACATTATGTATGTAGACAATGCCGAAGGTGGTTTTATTCCTTCAATAGGCGCTTTAATTGGTACACAAGCTGCCGATGCTGACCATTCTTTAGAATCTGACTTTTTCTTCCAAGTAGTATTTGTTGCAACCGCTATGTCGATTGTATCGGGTGCTGTTGCTGAGCGTATGAAACTGTGGGCTTTCCTAGGTTTTGCTGTAGTACTAACTGGTTTTATTTACCCTATTGAAGGTTACTGGACATGGGGTGGTGGTTTCTTATCTGAAATGGGCTTTGTTGATTTTGCAGGTTCTGCAATTGTGCATGGCGCAGGTGCAGCGGCTGCACTAGCTGGTGTATTAATCTTAGGTGCTCGTAAAGGTAAATATGGTAAGAACGGTGAAATATACCCAATTCCAGGTTCAAACTTACCACTTGCTACACTAGGTACATTTATTTTATGGATGGGTTGGTTTGGCTTTAACGGTGGTTCTCAATTACTACTTTCGGATAAAGAAAACGCAACTGCAGTAGGCCAAATATTACTTAACACCAATGCAGCAGCTGCAATGGGTGCTATTGCAGCACTGTTTGTATGTAAAGTACTTTGGGGTAAATCAGATTTAACCATGGTTTTAAATGGTGCATTAGCTGGCTTAGTTGTTATAACAGCAGACCCTCTATCTCCATCACCATTAATGGCATGTCTACTTGGTCTACTTGGTGGTGCACTTGTTATATTTAGTATCATAGCACTTGATAAAGTTAAGATTGACGATCCAGTGGGTGCTATCTCTGTTCATGGTACGTGTGGCGCATTAGGTATTATGTTAGTACCGCTAACCAATGGTGACGCAAGCTTTGTTAATCAGTTAACGGGTCTAGTATGTATTCTTGCCTTTGTATTTGTAGCATCATTTATTGTTTGGACTGTGCTTAACAAAACAATGGGTATACGAGTAACCGAAGAAGAAGAACTAAACGGTATGGATCAACACGATTGTGGTATTGAAGCCTACCCAGAGTTTGTTTCTGTTCGAAATAGCTAATAGTTTATTTAAATAATAGTGTGTTTACACAAAGCCCTACTTCGGTAGGGCTTTTTTTGTTTCAGGGGGGGTTAACTTTTCGGATGTTACGATATATCCAATATGCTAAGCTCACACTCGTGAATAACCCTTGGAATAAATTACACTTAAATGGCCGACAATAAAAAAACACCTACCAGTAAACCTGCAGTTAAACGTGCAAGTAAATCGTCAAGCAAGACAAAAAAAAGCACCTCAAAGGGCAGTAAAAAAACAGTGCAAACCACTGTTAAACGCTCTTTTATGAGAAAAACATGGTCAGTGTTTTGGAAACTAAGCTTGGCTGTTTTTATTGCAATGGCAATGTATTTCATTTATTTAGATTCAAAAACAACGCGTATATTTGAAGGTAATAAATGGCAACTTCCAGCGCAAGTGTATGCTCGTTCTATGGAGTTTTATCCGGGGCAATTTTTATCAAGCCAGGAAGTAGTGTTTGAGCTAGAGCGTTTAAATTATTCATCGGTTAATAGATTAAGCCGCACAGGACAGTTTGTTAAAACAGCAGATAGCATCAAGATTTATCGTCGTGATTTTGAATTTTATGATGGCCTTGAAGAATCACATATTATTGAACTTCGCTTTGCAGGGCAAAAAGTTGCGACCATTAAAGATAAGTTTGGTAGGCGTTTAAATTCTGCTCGTCTAGAGCCTGTGCAAATAGCGCGTATTGGTAATGACTCTAAACAAGATAGAGAATTTGTACCACTAGATAAGTTTCCAGCAATGCTAAAAGATACGCTATTGGTGGTTGAAGACCGTGATTTTTACGAACATCATGGTGTATCAGTGTTTTCTATTTTACGCGCGCTTTATTCTAATATTAAAGCAGGGCGCACCGTTCAAGGTGGTAGTACGCTTACTCAACAATTAGCTAAAAATATTTACCTAACGCGTGAGCGCTCTTTAGTACGAAAAATAAATGAGGCATTTATTGCCCTTATTTTAGATTATCGTTATTCAAAAGATCAGATATTAGAAGCTTACTTAAATGAAGTATACCTAGGGCAGTCATACAACCAAGGTGTGCACGGTATGGGGCTTGCTGCTGACTTTTACTTTTCAAAGCCGGTAGATGAGCTTGAGTACGATCAGATTGCTTTGCTGGTGGCAATGGTTAAAGGTCCATCTTATTACAACCCACGTCGCTATAAAGAGCGCACAATGGAGCGCCGAGACTTAGTGCTTCGCCTTATGGTTGAAAACAAGCTACTTAGCACAAAAGAGTACCGTGCATCGCTTAATCGCCCAATTGATATTGCGCCAATGAAAGCGAGTTTACAAAAATCATATCCAGGTTATTTAGAGTTAGTAAACAGAGAACTAAATGAATTATTGCCAGATCAGCAAACACTTGATGCAGGCGTAAGAGTATTTACTTATTTTGACTTACAAAAGCAAACAGCAATGGAAGAGTCTATTGAAAAGAGCTTACCGTACCTGGAGAATCGTCCTAGAACCGAAAAACTAGAAGCAGCCATGATCTCTGTTAATGTAGAAAAGGGCGGTGTATCTGCACTTGTTGCAGGGCGCGATGTTCGTTATTCAGGATTTAACCGTGTTTTAGATACAAAACGTAATATTGGCTCGCTGGTAAAACCTGCTGTGTATTTAACCGCACTGCAATTACCACATTATAATTTAGCTACTTTACTTGATGACTCGCCAGTACAGGTTACAAATGAGCAGGGAAAAGTGTGGCAACCAGAAAATTTTGATCATAAATACCGTGGAGCAATCCCTCTTTATAAAGCATTTAGTAACAGTATTAATATTCCAGCGGTTAATTTAGGCCTCGATGTAGGTGTTGATAAAGTCGCGAAAACACTAAAAGGATTAGGCGCTAAAGGGGCGATAAACGAATACCCATCGTTGCTTTTAGGGGCTGTTGAAATGTCGAGTTTTGAAGTTGCTCAGCTTTATACGACAATTGCTGCAGATGGCGAATATAAAAAGCTCACTGCAATTTCGGCATTAACTGACTCGGTTGGTAAAGTACTTTATAAGCATAAAGTAAATGCAGAGCCTCGTTTTGATAAATCTGCAATGTATATGACTAAATACGCGATGAAACGCGTAACGAAAGACGGCACTGCTAAACGCTTAAATTTACACTTCCCATCAATCCAACTAGCAGGTAAAACAGGAACTAGTAACGATTTACGTGATAGTTGGTTTGCAGGCTTTGATCAAAATACTGTGACTGTTGCGTGGCTTGGTCGAGACGACAACAAAAGCACGGGTTTAACAGGCAGCGTGGGCGCATTAGAAGCGTATATTCGTTACTTAAAGCCACTTAATCCACAAGCAATAGCTGATACGCGTCCTCCATCAATACGCTGGGCATTTGTAAATGAGCAAACGGGTAAGCAGGCACCACCAGGATGTGGCAAGGTGATTCAGCTACCGCTTAGAGCGAGTGAGTTCGAGCCAAGACCACAATGTATTCGTTAATTTAAGATTACTTTAAACAACAAAGCCGCTTATTTAGCGGCTTTGTTGTAAGTTGTAGTTAACGCTTAAGATTTAAAAAACTGCATTGATTTGGTTAAATCATTAGATAAGCGACTTAGCTGTTGTGCATCTTGCAGCGTTGATTGAGCTGATGTTAGCGTTTGATCTGCTAAATTGCTCACCTCTTGCGAATCATTCAATGCCTGTGTTGTCGCATTTGACTGCTGTTTAACACGCTCTGCAATAACTTCACCTTGATGTTTAATGTCGCCCATACTTTGCTCTGCGCTTTGCAATACTTCATTGGTTTGATTGGCTGCTTTTACTGATTGCTCCATTTTTTCAACACTTGAGCGCATTTTTTGCTGAGTGTCGTCAGATGCTTGTTGTAAGGAGCTAATAATTTGATGTATTTCTTGGGTTTGTGTTTGTGTACGCTGAGCAAGAGTTCTTACTTCATCAGCTACAACGGCAAAGCCTCGACCATGTTCGCCAGCTCGTGCAGCTTCAATAGCGGCATTGAGTGCAAGCAAGTTTGTTTGATCGGCTATCTCACTAATACCTTTACTTACTTTGCTAATTTCTTGGCTATCTTGTGCTAGCTTATCGAGCGCTTGTTGGCTCTCTGCAAATTCAATTTGTAGATCTTGCATATATTTAGCAAGCTCCATTGTATTGTCAGAACCTTGCTTTACATGCGCAGCAGCATCTTGCGCAGTAAGCGTTGCTTGATGCGCTGACTCTTCAACAGCAAGTGCGTTTTGAGCCATTTCGCTGAGTGCATTATAAATGGCATTTACTCGAATTTGCTGTTTTGAAACATCATTGCTTGTTTGGCTACTCGCATGTGATAGCGATTTAGTTGCGCCGCATAGCTCTTCTGTACTTGCTTTAACATCAAATAATAAATGTGAAAATGCATTAAGTAATGCATTGTAGCGCGATGCAATAATTCCCATTTCATCATTAGTACTCGAATCGATAGTGGCATTTAAGTCGCCATTCGCGGCTCTGTTAGCGGCATCAGCAAAGCGATTAATAGTATCAACAACTGCAAAATAAAAACCAATCATTAAATAAAATGCAAATAACAAACTAATCAATGAAGCGGCTAAAACAAGATTTCGAGTCCACTGTTGAGTTTGCAGTTTTGCTTCAATAAGGCTCTCAAGCGTTGGAATACTCTTACTAACAAGTTGATTAATACTGCTGTGAACATTGTTTGTTAGTTTAGTAAATTCTGATTGAGTTAATAAAATATCGTCTGGCTCAAGTAGTTTTTCATCTATCGCTTTTTTAAATGCGCCAACAGCACTGTGTAAATTATCTAACGAGGGCATGAGCGCTTTATTTACTGATTTGTCTGCATTGGTGGCTACATTGAGTATTTTATCGAGTTGTTTTTCGTATAAAGGAAGTGACTTACTAAAATTTGAAAGTGCTATAAACGTATCTGGCGTAAAACGATTACTTGCCAAAACAGTATTTGCGCTTTGCGCTGTCGAGTTTATTTGCATTATAAGTGCAGGAATTGGCGTGACTAAAGAGCGGTTTACGTAAGCACTAGCTAACTGGCTATCTAATGCTAAGTTAGACTGAATAGAAACAAGTTCAAGTACATCATTTGCTTGATCGTCTTTTATATCAAAACCGAGTGAGCGAGCTATTTTTATATTTTGATTTGCTTCCCCCTGCATTTGATTTGAGAGTATTGACCTGTAGCCTTTTAAACCTTGTTGCTGCATTTTTGAAACAGCGATACTTTCACTTAATAATGAGACTAAAAAAAACAAGCTAAGTGCGAGAGGAACGAGTAAAATTCCAAACATTAAGCTGATTTTAGTTTTGTATTTTAAATTTGCCATTAGCTGGATAGCGGGAAAAGAAAATTGGCGTAATCCTGACATAAGGCTCTCTTGTATTTTTGTAATTAGGGTAAAGGTGAATAGACCTTGTTATGCTTAATTATCATTCATTTATAGTACTTTACAAATAAAAAAAGCCCTTTCGGGCTTTTTTCAATCTTTAGTCTTAATTACACACTGTAAAAACAAGCGCTTATAAAATATAAAAAGTAATTTTAACTTAAAGTTTAGCAAACGAGCGTTCTGCTGCCGCTATTGTTTCTTTTACTTCTTGCTCAGTATGCGCAGCACATACAAAACCAGCTTCAAATGCTGATGGAGCAAGGTACACACCTTCTTCAAGCATAAGGTGGAAAAAACGTTTGAAGCGCTCTAGGTCGCATTCAGTAGCTTGTTTGTATGTCGTTACTTTTTCAGCATCAGTAAAAAAGAATCCATACATGCCGCCAGCATAATTAGTTGTTAATGCAATGCCTGCTTTTTTAGCGCCAGCTTCAAAGCCTTCACAAATTGCTTTAGACGTTGCTTCTAACTTATCGTGTAGACCTGGCTCACATAATAGCTCAAGTGATTTTAAACCTGCAGCCATCGCAATAGGGTTACCAGAAAGAGTACCCGCTTGGTAAACAGGGCCCACAGGCGCAATGTAATCCATTATTTCGGTTTTACCACCAAACGCGCCAACGGGCATGCCGCCGCCAATGACTTTACCTAAACACGTAAGGTCTGGTTTAATGTTGTAATACGCTTGAGCGCCGCCAAGTGCAACACGAAAACCCGTCATTACTTCATCAAAAATAAGTACTGATTTATATTCGTCACACACATCACGCAAACCTTCTAAAAAGCCTGGCACTGGTGGAATGCAGTTCATGTTACCGGCTACTGGCTCTACAATAATACAGGCAATTTCGTCAGCGTATTTTGCAAAAATAGCTTTTACTTCATCTAGGTTATTAAACGATACAGTAAGTGTATGCTTAGCAAAGTCCTCAGGAATACCAGGAGAATTAGGTACGCCCATTGTTAGTGCACCAGAGCCTGCCTTAACTAATAACGAGTCAGCATGGCCGTGGTAACAACCTTCAAATTTTAATATTTTATCGCGGCCGGTAAAGCCACGTGCTAAACGAATTGCACTCATTGTTGCTTCAGTGCCTGAGCTAACCATGCGTACTTTTTCGATTGATGGAACCAGCTCTTTTACTTTTTCAGCCATTAATATTTCGGCTTCAGTTGGCGCACCATAGCTAAGGCCATTTTCTACGGCTTCGTGCACGGCTTGTTTAATTGCAGGGTGGTTATGGCCCATGATCATAGGCCCCCAAGAGCCAACATAATCAATGTAACGATTACCGTCGGCATCAAATGTAAACGCGCCTTCTGCTTTTGTAATAAATAGCGGCGTACCGCCTACACCATTAAAAGCACGAACTGGCGAGTTTACGCCACCTGGAATTGAGGCTTGAGCGCGTTCAAATAAGTCTTGGCTAATTGTCATGAAAAATCCTATAAATTGTCACTTAAAGAGGGTTTAGCTGTCACGTTTGCGGCTAAACCAAGGCACGTCCACTTCATACTTATCGACTTTATTTTCTACGCCGAGTGTTAAAGCAAACAGTGCCATACGAATTAATACGCCATTTTGTACCTGGCGGAATATTGCTAAATTGTCGTTACTGTTTAAGTCGTTATCAAGCTCGTTGGCTTCTAAGCGACTATCGCGTGGTAACGGATGCATTAATACAGAGTTAGGTTTGCAATGAGCGCTGTAAATAGATTGGCTAATTCTAAAACCGCCACGGTATTTATTTGCTTCTTCTTGTGAAGGAAAACGCTCTTCTTGAATACGTGTTTGGTAAACAATATCGGCTGCTAAATTACCTTCCATCTTATTTACTAGCTCAATTTTGTGTCCTGCATTTTCTACGGCATCTAAAATGCTCGTTGGCATTTGTAGGCCATCAGGTGCGACCATCGAAAACTTTACGTTTTTATAATGGCACAATAGCTTTGAAAGAGAATGCACTGTGCGACCATATTTTAAATCACCCACAAGCGCTATATGCATGCCATCAATATTTTGATCAAAACGGTGTAATTCACGCTCAATGGTTAATAAGTCAAGTAATGCTTGAGTGGGGTGCTCATTTGGACCGTCGCCGCCATTAATAACCGGCACAGTACAGCCATCAGCAAATTCACTTACTGAGCCTGCGTCAGGGTGACGCATAGCAACAGCATCGGCGTAAGCTGAAATAACGCGAGCGGTATCGTAAAGTGATTCACCTTTTGCAAGCGCTGAGCTTTGCATACCTGTAGTTTCACGTACACCACCGCCTAGTAAGTTAAAGGCTGTACCAAAGCTAACTCGCGTGCGAGTACTTGGTTCAAAAAACAAATTAGCTAAAATAGCGCCTTTAAGCACCGTTGTTTGCTTTTGTTTTTTAGCATAAGGCTCCATTTTTTTAGCTACTGCAAAAATACGTTCAATGCAGTCTCTGTCTAGCTGATTTACAGACAGTATATGTTCGCCTTGGAAACTTAACATGGGGTAATTCCTAATCAATCAAATGGGCGCGATAATCCATAAATGGAGCACGCAATCGCGCGTGTTATAGCAAGTATTGTAAATTGCAGCGCAGTTTAACATGCGCTACAAAGCTTGTACCAACCGGCATAAATATTTGAGCAATTTAACGCACTAAATTTCACTATAACGTCGTTAAAAATTTTTAATTTAGAACAACTAGATACAAAAGTTTTTGCCTAGTTCTAGCGTAATTTTCTTAGCGTTAAATAGACCCCATATATAAGCCGATTGGTATTATAAATTAGGTTTTATTACCGCAAGTGCCACTATGATGAGCAGCGCAATAACAGGGAGCTCATTAAAAATACGGTAAAAGCGGTCTGTTTTAGTGTTTCGGTCATGTTTAAAGTCACTCAATAACTTAAAACAGTAGCCGTGGTATAGGTATAAAATAATTACCAGTACAAGTTTGTAATGTAGCCACATACTGTATTTAAACCAATCACGACCATATTCAACAATGGTTAACACACCAAATACAGCCGTTAAAACAGCAAATGGGGTTACAAAATAAAGTAGCCTGCGCTCCATAACTTTAAGCATAGAGTTACATGATCTTTCTTCGCTCATTGCGTGATATACAAATAATCGAGGCAAGTAAAAAATACCAGCAAACCACGCAATCATAAAAAATATGTGGAGTGTTTTATAAATCAATAATGCGCTCATAATAGTCCTTATTGCTTAAAGTAAGCTGTTACGAATGGTTAAAATATGATGAATTTGATCCCAGCGTAATAGCCCCATAATTTGTTGATTATCTAAAAGGTTATAAACGTAAAGCGCGCCACTTCTTTTATCTTTTAGTATATCGAATGCATCGGCTAGGGTGGCTTGGCTGCTGATGCCCTGCAAGCTAATGTAATTTATATTTATTGCTTCATCAGACATTAGCGTTAAATCGTATTCAGCAAGGCGATAGCCATTTTCTTCGTCAAAAACAATCAAGGGTGTTTGGCTATCCATGGCATCAAGCGTATTTTTTATTTGCTCTTTATCGTCTGAGTAAAGCAATTTAAAGTCTTCATCCATATCATCCATTATTCCCACTTTTTGTAATGCTTCGGTAGCGGGAGATACATGGTACGGCAATCCCTGAAAATCTAATTGCTGCAAAAATATGGAGCGATTTCCAAAAAATTGTAATGCAGTTACATATGCAGTGGTTATAACTATCATCGCAGGAACGATTATTTCAGGTGATGATGTAAGCTCCATTACTGTTGTTAATGCAGCAAGTGGTGCATGCAGTGTAGCCGCTAATAATCCAGCCATACCTAAAACCCCATACGTACCCGCAATATCAGTACCCGGGCTAATATATTGAGCAAAAAAGGCCATTAATGTACCAATTAATACGCCAAGTCCAATTACCGGACCAATTAAACCGCCCGGAATACCCAAACCAATAGCAAACAATGTGGCAAGTAGTTTAGCGATTAAAATGGTAGTAAGCAGCTTTACGTTATCAGGCGATTCAACCGCGATAGTAATCGCACTCATACCAGAACCCATAGCATGAGGCACCGCGTAAGCTATCAAGCTGGCAATACAGCCTGCGATTAGTAAACGAGGAAACATACTTAAAGGTTTAAATGTTTTAATAATTAGCATTAAGTTTTGATTAAAGCTAAATGCTATAGCGCCCAGCGCCATACCGCATAATATTAAATAAGGGTAATGCCAACCACTTAATGGCGCTATTGTAATGAGTGCAAGTTCAGAGCCTTCACCAAAAACAAACTGCGTAGCGAGTGCACCAGTAACAGCAGCAAGCATGATTGGCACAAATATGTGTACTTTATATTCTCGAAGTACCACTTCCATTACAAAAATAACGGCTGCAAGTGGGGTATTAAACGAAGCGGCTATACCTGCTGCAACGCCGCAACCACTTAAAGTACGCATGGCGTTATGCGGTAAATGTAGTTTATCCGCTAAAATACTCGCACCTGTTGCGCCCATATGTACGGAAGGCCCTTCTCGGCCAACCGAAAAACCGCTAATGAGTGCAAGTGCGCCACCAACAAATTGATTAACCGTATTGTATAAAGGCATTTGCCCGTAATGGCGTTTAATACGATGAATAACAAAAGGAATGCCTAAACGGTAATGTTTAAAGCCAGTAAATGCAGCAAAGCACGCAATTAAAAATGCGGCTATTAATGGCATTAAAACGCGTTCAAGAGTGGGTAGGGTAGTAAAGTCGTCAGGTGTTTCCAAAAATAAGCTTTGAAAAAACAAAATAGTTAAGCGAAATAAAATAATAAAAAATGCAGCAATTAATCCGGCAACTACGCCTAATAAGCATAATTGTACAGATGTTTTAGGTTTTGCCAGTCGACGCCTGAGTTGCTCAAGCCACATGCATTATTTCCTCGCCGCATTTTTCAGCAGCATTTTAGCAAAAGAGTTTAGTTAAGTCCTTGTGATTTTGAATTTTTCGTAACTTATATTAACAATTTGCAGTAAAGATTAAGACCTATTTTTTATAACTAAAATTTTTAATGAATTTATAGTTTACAAGGGTCGCTTTTAGTTTGCTTAAGTATTATTTTAGTGAGCTAATGTTTAGCCACTTTTTTACTAATTTATAGGTATAACTTAGAGTAAAGAGTTGTTTTACTATACTTGATTAAAACACTCGGGTATTAGATAATCACGCCATTGCGATATTGAGGGTTTTAAAATGTCTGAAGAATTACCAATTAAGTTCAGCGATGCAGCTGCTGTTCGCGTTAAACAGTTAATCGACGAAGAAGAAAATCCAGATTTAAAACTGCGTGTTTATGTAACAGGTGGTGGTTGTTCTGGTTTTCAATATGGTTTTACTTTTGATGAAAAAGCGAATCCTGGCGATTTAGAAATTGTAAAAAATGGTGTAACACTCGTTATCGATCCAATGAGCATTCAATATTTGGTTGACGGTGAAGTTGATTACACTGAAGGATTAGAAGGCGCACGCTTTTTTGTATCTAATCCTAATGCAACAACAACCTGTGGTTGTGGTGCAAGCTTTAGCGTTTAACAGCCAAACGCTAAATAGAATGAAGCCGCTTTTGCGGCTTTTTTAATGCCTACAAATCGGTTGGGGCGTATTCGGTTATTTGCATTATCAATACAAAAAAGCCAAGTACAAAAGCAGAAAACGCTAAAATGTATATGAAGCCTTTTTTGCCTTGTTTAATTGGTACGCCGTTGTGGCGCAAAAAAAAGTACCAACCCAAGCACAACACAATCGGTAATAAAAAAAGAAGTCTGAACATTATTCGGCCTTTTTGGTGCTAATTATTGCTTAATCATAAACATGTGACGATAAATTGGAACAAAATTGTTATAAAAATTCATTTAAATATTTTATAACTAGAAATTAATTTATTAATACTTTTTGAGTACTTAGGTCAATATTCAGCGTTTATAAATATTCACTCGTGTTCATATTTGTACCGAGTATGTAATTAGTTATTTAACCAAAGTGTTAATAGTATATAATGTATCCAAGAATGAGACGGGCAAAATTTCATTCTCAATAAAAACAAATCTTTACCACATTATTAGCGTAGTTTTTTAGCTATATTGGTGGAGTGAGTAGCAACACATGCTTTGTTAAGCAATAGCTTGCTATTGAAAATATGGTATGACTGCTTACTTGCCTACCTACAGCTATTGATAGAGACTACTGCTTTAATAGGTACGTCAAATCATCTAGTAGGAGATGTAAAATGATGGGCAAAACAGTTTCTTCTGAAGAAAATGCAAAGCTAACAAAGTGGCTTAAAAGTAAGCGCCACGAAAAGGGTCATACAATGCGAAGCCTAGCACAAGTGCTGGGAACGCCTCATTCGTTTATCGGCAAGATTGAAAATCAAGAACGCCGTTTAGATGTGATTGAGTTTGTTCGTTATTGTACAGCTCTAGAAGTTGATCCACATGAAGCACTTAGCTTGCTAAAAGTAGATTAACTCAAACATTGCTTAGTACACTTTAAGGGGCACTTGATAGTGCTAAGCAATACGTTAATGCAGGGATGCATTAAATATTTTTATGATAATTTTTCTCAAGCTCATATAATTTATGCCTAATCAGGTATAAAAATATCAGCGAAGGTATAACCATCAAGGCTGTTAAAACAAAGAACAGCGACCAATTTCCCATTAACCAATCATCAATTACTACACCACTGTAGCTCGAAAGTAACGTTCGTCCTAAATTCCCTAATGACGCCAGTAATGCATAGTGTGTTGCACTAAATGCTCTATCGCATAACATCGATATAAAGGCCACCATAGCGACCAGCGACCATGCTTGCGTAAACCCATCAATAACAATAGCAAAGGCATACAGTCTTAAATCTGGGCCAACTAAAGCAATCCATGAAAAGGCTAAGTTTGAGGCCGCCATCGCAATGCCACTAACAAATAAACCCTTAACAATGCCATATTTTTGATTAAATAAACTGCCAACAAAGGTAAATATGATTGTAAGTACGGCAGTACCTACCTTTGAAAATGTAGCTATATCGCTATTGCTAAAACCAATTTCTTTATAAAAAACAATCGACATTCGCCCTAAAAACGCTTCGCCTATTTTAAATAAGAAAATAAACGCAAGTAATGCCAGTGCCGTTTTAACGCCATTTTTAGTAAAAAAAGCTCTAAAGGGATCAATAACGGTTACCGCGAGCCACGCAACAGTTTTTGTAAGAGGGGTTTGTTTTGTAGAGGACAGTTTTTCAAGGTACACACGTTCAAGCTCGGCATGTACCGCTTCTCTATTTGATTCAGGTTCTTTTGCAAACAATGCTCCACTCATTAGCAGCAGCATTACAGCAGCTAAAAAGTAATAAATTTGTGGCCAGTCGAGCGAGGGGATATCAGCCATATAAAATGGAATTGCACCTAAAAGCGCATAACCTGTCCACCAACCAGATGTTGCCATAGCGGCTGCCGCTGTTGCTTTGTGAGATTCGTTTGCTTTAAGTGTGTCTATTCTGAATGCATCAATAGCAATGTCTTGCGTTGCAGAAGCAATGGCGATTAACAAACAAATTGCAGCAACAATTGCTAAATTAGCTTTTAAATCAAGCCCAGCTAATAATAAGGTGCCAATAAAAATAAAGCTCTGGCAAAATAGTATCCAACTACGACGTTGGCCTAGCCATTTATATAAAATAGGGAGTTTTGTACGGTCAATGAGCGGTGACCATAAAAAATTGATACTGTAAGCGCCAAATACAATGCCGAATAGGCCAATCATACTGCGGCTTAGCCCTTCATCCTTTAGCCAAGCCGACATAACAGAGCCAATTAATACCCACGGAAAACCGCTACTCATACCAAATATAAAAATATGGATTAAGCGTTTGTCTTTAAAGTAAGAAAAATATTCGCTAATAGAGAGAGATTTGCTCATAGGGCCTTCATTGGCTTAGATGCAGAGCAGCTAAGCTGCTCTTAAAAAAATTACAGTGGAACTTGTTCAAGCATTTTAATATTTAAGATGACCACTGGTTTTTTAGGAACAAAATCGTAACCAATCTTTTCATTAAACCCTGTTTCAACCGCCATAATTTTATCTAATGTTTCGTAGCCTTCCATCACATTACCAAAAACAGCAAAACCCCAATCTTTACCTGGGTTTAAGTGATCGTTGTTATCCATATTAAAAAAGAACTGACGAGTACCAGAGTGCGGTTCACGGTCTTGATACGCCATAGCAATGCTATACATATCGTTTTTCATACCGTTACCGCTTTCATTAAAAATAGGATCGTTTTCGTGTAAGCCGTCGTAATCTTTATCGTAGCCACCACCTTGAATAACAAAGTCGCGGTCATTTTCCACATCGCGCTCAATACGATGAAAAACACTGCCTTGATAGCTTTTATCTGACACGTAAGTTAAAAAGTTATTGACCGTAATAGGCGCTCTCGAACGGTCGAGTTCAACAACAATACTGCCCATTGTCGTTACGATTTCGACGCGTGGAAAAATATTATCTTTTTGAACAAAGCGGCCTTCTTGGGCTGCCAAGCTACTTACACTAAAAAATAGGCCTAAGCAGATTAAAAAAAGTCGTTTCATAGTTAACCTTCTAAAAATTCTATTAATTCAGGGTCAGATACAATGCGGGTAATAATTTGCTCAGTCAACTTATTGAGCTGACCTTCTATTTTTGCTCGCTCGTGACTAAACGGGCCTTCTAAATTCGCACTGCCTCTATACACTTTACTAAAATTGCTTGAGGCGCGAATAACTCTTACACCAAGCTCTATATGCGCATCACTGGTATGGCTCACTAGTTTTTCGGTTACCACCGCTTGTAGTGCATGAATATCTACTTCAAAGCGTACAGACGCTAAATTAGAAATGCTGGCGCCATTGCGGCTAAGGGCGCTGTCTAAAACACTTTTAACAGATTCAGTAAGACCTTGGCTTGCAAAGGTTTTAGTTTTGTCTGATTCAATAAGTTTAAGTGTTGATGAGTCGCCACGTAAATCAATTACACTGGTGCTTAAGCTACTATTTATAGTGCTTATTTGACCACTTTTATAAACAGGATTGAGTATTACTTGGCTAGGCTGATTAGCGCAGCCACCAAGTAGTAGCAATACACAACACCCAATTATAATGTTTGTTAATTTCATTTATAGCATTCCACTATTTTTAGTTGCACTTAGAACGACAAACTTTTTGTTTGAGCCTAACAACTTACAGTTTCCGAACATACGGTTTAATTTATCGTGATAATCTAAATGACGATTACCAATAATACGCAGCTCGCCGCCTTCTTTTAAAGTATCTTTTGCTTGTTTAAACATTTGCCAAGCAATGTGATCGGTAACAGCTTGAGCTTGGTGAAATGGAGGATTACAAAGCACCATATCCACACTGTCTCTTTCAAAGCCTGTTAAACAATCGTTTTCGATGAACTCACAATTATCAAACTTATCGCCAAGGTTAATTTCTACATTTAACCGAGCCGATTCTACTGCCATGTAAGACTCATCAACAAAGGTAACTGATGCATTAGGGCAACGAGCAAGCGTCATTAATCCAACAACACCGTTACCACAACCTAAATCAATAATGCTTTTAGCTTTAGGTGTTTCTGGTAAGTAGTTAAAAAAGAAGCGAGCACCAATATCTAACGAATCACGCGAAAACACATTTGCATGATTTGTTATATTAAACTCAGTACCTTCAAGCTCCCATGTTATAGGGAAGTCTGCTGCTTTATATCCGCCTTTAGCTGTACTTAATATAAGACGAGACTTTTTAACTGCTAGGCTTGTTGTTGTTTCACCAATAAATTGCTCAAATGATTTTATTGTTGAATTATGAATTTCTTTTGTTTTACCTGCGGCAATTACTGGTGTACCAGGTGCAAGTACTTCACTAAGTTCACTTAATTGGAACTGTAAAAAACCCACATTACGAGGGATTTTAATAAGTACTAAATCTACATCCTCTGGTAATGCCGACAAACTATCTACTTGCGTAAACTCTGCTGTTGGCAGCTTGTTTTCTTGTAAGTTATAAGCCGCAGCTTGGTGGCTAATATAAGAATCATTAACTGAACAAACCGTTAACTTATTAAAATAACAAGCAAGTGCACCAAAGCTATCGTTTAAAATAAGCAATGAGCGACAATCTGGGTGATGTTCGTTAACATAATTGATAAGGTACTCATCTGCCGAATCCCACGCTTGTAAGCTGCGGTTTTTTTGATCCAATGGAAAGCGTTCAAGAGTAAAGGTTTTATCGCCTAGCTGGGCTTGCGTCGTCATAATGGTTCGTTGATCAGTAATCTAATGTAGGTAAATTCTAACATGCAACGGCAAAACGCCAACCCCCAACAGTTACCAAATGGCTTTTCTTATCAAACTAGGGCACTTAGTGCACAAAAAAGCCTCGATCTATTTTATTATTTGCAAAAAAACCTACGTTGGCAGCAACCCGATGTAACCGTTTATGGCAAAACGGGGCCTATTCCTCGGCTGCAATGTTTCATGAGCGATTTAAATATTGAATACGGCTATTCAAGTAGTAAGCAAATAGTAGAACCATGGGATGAATTGTTACTCAATATGCGAAAGCGTTTAGAAGCACATTTAAACCAGCCTCTAAACTCATTGCTCGTTAATTATTACCGAGATGGTAATGATACGATGGGATGGCACAGTGATGATGAAATAGAGCTTGGTGATAAACCAACAATTGTGTGTGTCTCTCTAGGAGCTGATCGGGTTTTAAAGTTAAAGCACAAGGCGAGCAATAAAGTAACCGACTTAAAATTACAAAGTGGCAGCTGTTTAATAATGAATGGACATAGCCAACGAGATTATCAACATGCAATACCTAAGCAAACCACGCTTGCGCATCCGCGAATAAGTTTAACTTACCGATTTATAAAGCACATTAAGCAAAAGCAATTTAGTTAGCCAATCGCTGCGTTAAATTGTTATAGTAAGTGTATAAATTAGCTAATTAAAACGGTCTTTTATGTCAATGCAGCAACAGATCCAAGAAAAAATAAGCAACGCCATTGCGTGTAAACATTTAAACGTGATTAACGAAAGCCATATGCACAGTGCTGGCACTGAATCACACTTTAAAGTAGTAGTGGTTAGCGAAGATTTTGCAGGTAAGCGTTTATTACAACGTCATCGCGAAATTAATGAAATTTTAAAAGATGAGTTAGCAAATCATATTCATGCACTCGCTATTCATACATATACACCCGATGAGTATGCAGAGCAGGGCGGCGAAGCGCCTGATTCACCTAATTGTATGGGTGGCTCTAAAATTAGCTAAGTAATGTTTTAGAGTATTTGATGAGTGTTTAACTGATCAGATCAGTGTTTTTAGTATTAGCCTTTAAACTAGCGCTAATTTTTATTGTAAAAGATATAGGATGATCAATGGTCATTAAGCCTAAAATTCGTGGATTTATCTGCACAAATGCACACCCAGCTGGTTGTGCAGAGCATGTTCAAGAACAAATTAACTATGTAAAACAACAAGGCGCATTAAAAAGTGCACCAAAAAATGTATTAGTTATTGGCGCATCAACAGGCTACGGCTTGGCATCGCGCATTACTGCTGCGTTTGGTGGTGGTGCTAAAACATTAGGTATTTTCTTTGAAAAAGAAGGTACAGATCGTAAAACAGGCTCTGCTGGTTGGTACAATACCGCTGCTTTTCAAGAAGCTGCAGATGAAGCGGGTCTTTGGTCTAAAAATATTAATGGCGATGCGTTTTCTAACGAAATCAAGCAAAAAGCAATCGACACTATTAAAGCAGATTTGGGTAAAGTAGATTGTATTATTTACAGCCTAGCGTCTCCTCGTCGTACTGATCCAAATACAGGCGAAGTGTTCTCATCTACACTTAAGCCAATAGGTAATGCAGTAACCACTAAAAACTTAAATACATCAAAGCGTGAAATTGATGAAATTACGGTTGAAGCTGCAAATCAAGACGATATCGACAACACTATTAAAGTAATGGGTGGTGAAGATTGGGAAATGTGGATTGACGCATTAAAAGAAGCGGATGTATTAGCCGATAACTTTAAAACTACAGCGTATACTTATATTGGTAAAGAGCTAACATGGCCAATATACGGACACGCTACTATTGGTAAAGCTAAAGAAGATTTAGACCGTGCAACGGCTGCTATTAAAGAATCGACAAAAGATTTAAATGGTGAGGCGTATGTTTCATCACTTAATGCAGTAGTGACACAAGCAAGTTCTGCTATTCCTATTATGCCGTTATATATTTCTGCTTTATTTAAAGTTATGAAAGCAGATGGCACGTATGAAGGCACCATTGAGCAAATTCACGCATTATTTAGTGAAAACCTATATGGTGAATCGCCTCGCTTTGACGACGGTGGACATTTATTCCAAAACTATAAAGAGCTAGAAGACGATGTGCAAGCACGCGTTCAAGCTGTATGGGATAGTGTTGATACAAGCAGCATTGATGAGCTAACAGACTATGTTGGTTACCATAATGAGTTTTTACGCTTATTTGGTTTTGGTATAGACGGTGTTGACTACGATCAAGACATAGATTCAGTTAAGCCAATTGCTAATATGATTGACTAACAGAATTTAGTTATAAAAAGCCGCAATAGCGGCTTTTTTTGTATTATGCGATTTGTTTAATTTGCGATGAAATCAGGAACGATAATTGCTTAGGCTACCACTTTGGTCTACCTTGATTTTTATTTAAATCACTTAACAAAACTAAATAAGTGTTTCTGTCGTATAATTTTCATAAATACACTCGCATAGTCATCTAAAATGATGTTAAAATCTCGACAATATGTGATGAGTTTTACTACGTTGCTTGTTTGATATTTCTAGCAAGCTGCTCTTTTGTACCTTGATATAACTTGGAATAACTCAAATGGCGACGTGGTTGATACGATTTTTCAGTTTCTTTCCTTTAATGTAATGCAAGTGCGTATGATCAATATAAAAAAAGGTCTGGATTTACCCTTAGAGGGCGCGCCACAGCAAGTTATACATGACGGTTCTGCTGTCAAACGTGTAGCTGTGCTTGGCGAAGAGTTTATCGGTATGCGTCCAACCATGCATGTTCGTGTGGATGACCAAGTCAAAAAAGGCCAGGTACTTTTTGAAGATAAAAAGAACCCAGGCGTCCTATTTACTGCTCCAGCTTCTGGCACAGTAAAAGAAATAAATCGTGGTGCTAAACGTGTGCTGCAATCTGTTGTTATTGAAGTAACAGGCAGTGAGCAAATCACCTTTGACTCTTTCAAAGCAGACGAGCTTGCGAGCTTAGAGCGTGAAAAAGCCAAAGAAGTACTTATCCAGTCTGGTCAGTGGACAGCACTTCGTGTTCGCCCATTCAGTAAAGTAGCGGCTGTGGATGCAAATCCTAGTTCTATTTTCGTGACCGCAACTGACACAAACCCATTAGCTGCAGATCCTGCAGTGATAATTGCCGAAAATGCGCAAGCATTTGAAGCGGGTCTTGCTGTTATTTCGCGTTTGACCGATGGCAAAGTATTTGTGTGTAAAAAAGCAGGTAGCCAAGTTCCTAGCTCATCTATAGCTCAAGTAGAAGTACATGAGTTTGGTGGTGTGCATCCGGCTGGCCTCGTTGGCACTCATATCCATCATCTTGATGCAGTTTCTGTTAGCAAACAAGTTTGGCATATTGGTTACCAAGACGTTATTGCGTATGGTCACCTATTCCTTACTGGTGAAATTTACACAGATCGTGTTATTTCGCTTGCAGGTCCTCGCGTTAAAAACCCACGTTTAGTGAAAACACAATTAGGTGCTTCATTGGATGATTTAGTGGCTGGTGAGCTAGAAGACGGAGATAACCGCGTTATTTCTGGTTCTGTTCTATCAGGTTCTATTTCAAACGGTGTTCATGCATTCTTAGGTCGTTACCACGTTCAAGTATCTGTTTTACTTGAGGGTCGCGAAAAAGAATTGTTTGGCTGGATTGCACCAGGTAGTGATAAATTCTCTGTAACGCGTACATTCCTTTCTCACCTTGCGCCGAGTCGTTTATTTAAAATGACAACGTCAACAGGTGGTTCAAAACGTGCCATGGTACCAATTGGTAGCTACGAGCGCGTAATGCCGCTAGATATTTTGCCTACTCTATTATTACGTGACTTAATTGCACGCGATTTAGACAGTGCAATTTCATTGGGCGCGCTTGAACTTGATGAAGAAGATTTAGCGTTATGTACCTTCGTTTGTCCAGGCAAATACGAGTATGGTTCTATCCTACGCGATTGCTTAACTACGATCGAGAAGGAAGGCTAGAGAGATGGGTTTAAAAAAATATCTAGAAGATATCGAGCCGAATTTTGAAGCCGGTGGTAAATATGAGAAGTTTTATGCACTGTATGAAGCAGCTGCAACTATTTTTTATACACCAGGCTACGTAAATAAAGGCGCGACACACGTACGCGATAATATCGACCTAAAACGCATGATGATTTTAGTGTGGATGGCGACGTTCCCAGCTATGTTTTTTGGTATGTTCAATATCGGTCATCAGGCCGCAGGTGCTTTAGCACAAGGTTTTGAACTAGCAAACACGTGGCAAGTTGGTTTGTTCCAGTTATTCGGTGGTGAATTAACCGCTGATGCAGGCTGGGGCGCTAAGATGTTCTATGGAGCATGTTTCTTCCTACCTATCTACGCGGTAACATTTGCAGTAGGTGGTTTTTGGGAAGTAATATTTGCTTCTGTGCGTAAGCATGAAATTAACGAAGGTTTCTTCGTTACTTCAGTATTATTCGCACTTATTTTGCCTGCAACGATTCCTTTATGGCAAGTTGCATTAGGTATTACGTTTGGTGTAGTAATCGCTAAAGAAATCTTTGGTGGTACTGGCCGTAACTTCTTAAACCCTGCTTTAGCCGGTCGTGCGTTCTTATTCTTCGCATACCCAGCTCAAATCTCGGGTGACACAGTATGGACAGCAGTAGATTCTTTCTCTGGTGCAACTATGCTAGGCCAAGCTTTCATTGGGCAACTAGACTTTGCAAACATGGAATTATGGTGGAATGCGTTTTACGGTTTCATTCAAGGTTCTGTAGGTGAAACATCTACACTTGCATTGTTAGTAGGTGGTTTGTTCTTAATTTACGTTCGTATCGCTTCTTGGCGCATCGTACTAGGTGTATTCCTAGGTATGGTAGCAACTGCATTTTTACTAAATGCTGTTGGCTCAGAAACTAACCCTGTATTTGCAATGCCTTGGTATTGGCATTTAGTACTAGGTGGCTTTGCGTTTGGTATGTTCTTTATGGCTACTGACCCTGTATCAGCTGCATTTACTGACAAAGGTAAATTGGCATATGGTCTATTAATTGGCTTTATGGTGGTTATGATACGTGTTGTGAATCCTGCTTTCCCAGAAGGTATGATGCTAGCAATCTTATTTGCTAACTTATTCGCTCCACTGTTCGATCACTTTGTAGTGCAGGCTAATATTAAGCGGAGGTTGGCACGTAATGTCTAGTAATAACGAATCAATCGGTAAAACGTTATCAGTTGTTGTAGCACTATGTTTAGTGTGTGCAATCATTGTATCGTTTGCTTCTGTACAGCTTCGTCCTTTACAGCAAGCTAATAAAAACAAAGATATTCAAAGCAATATCTTGGCTGCTGCGGGTATCGATAAAGTTGAAAATGTTTTAGAAACATTTGATGCAAAAATCGAAGCGCGCGTTGTAAACATGACTACAGGTGAGTTTGTAGATACAGACCCAACAATTTTTGATTTTGAAAAAAGCAAATATGATGCAGCGCTAAGTGTTTCTCTTCAAGAGAAAGGCGTTAAAGATATTGCTGGTATTCAACGTGTGACTAAAGAGTCGCCGGTGTATATCTCTAAAAAAGAAGATGGCTCAGTTGATGCAATTATTCTTCCTATCCAAGGCTACGGCTTATGGGGCTTAATGTACGGTTTTATCTCGCTTGAAAGCGACGCTGAAACAGTTAAGAGCATTATCTTTTATAAGCATAATGAAACCCCAGGTCTAGGTGGCGAAATCCAAAATCCACAGTGGACTGCTACATGGGAAGGTAAAGAACTTCCAATTCAAATTGTTAAAGGTACTGCGGGCAATGATGAGCATAAGATCGATGGTCTTTCAGGTGCTACATTAACGTCTAACGGTGTTGATCATGCAGTTGACTTTTGGACTGGCGAAAATGGCTTTGGCCCTTTCCTTGCGAAAGTACGTAAAGGAGCATTGAAATAATGGCTGATACTAAAGAAATGAAGGCGGTCCTATTTGGTCCGGTTTTAGCTAACAACCCAATCGCACTACAAGTACTTGGTATTTGTTCTGCGCTAGCGGTAACGTCTAGCTTAAAAAATGCGTTAATCATGTCAATCGCATTGACATTAGTAACTGCATTTTCGAGCTTCTTTATCTCGCTTATTCGTAACCAGATCCCATCATCTGTTCGTATCATCGTACAAATGACAATTATTGCATCGTTGGTAATCGTTGTTGACCAAGTATTACAGGCATTCTCTTACGCTACGGCAAAAGAGCTTTCTGTATTCGTTGGTCTAATTATTACTAACTGTATTGTAATGGGTCGTGCTGAAGCATATGCGATGAAGTCGCCACCAATTATGTCTTTCCTTGACGGTATTGGTAATGGCTTAGGTTACTCTGTAGTACTACTTACTGTTGGTTTCATTCGTGAGCTATTCGGTAAGGGTTCACTATTCGGTGTTGATATTATCCCATTAGTACAAGATGGCGGTTGGTATCAGCCTATGGGTCTATTGATCTTACCACCGAGTGCATTCTTCATCATTGGTTTATTCATATGGGTACTTCGTACTTATAAGAAAGACCAAGTAGAAGCTAAAGCGTAAGGGGCAAATAGTGGAACATTATATTAGTTTATTTGTAAAAGCCGTTTTTATTGAGAACTTAGCGTTGTCATTCTTCTTAGGCATGTGTACTTTTTTAGCAGTATCTAAAAAAGTAACTACATCAATTGGCCTAGGTATAGCGGTTATAGTTGTATTGGGTATTTCTGTACCTGTTAACAACTTGGTTTACCATGCGGTACTTGCACCAGGTTCACTTACTTGGTTAGGTTATCCAGATGCGGATCTTAGCTTTTTACGTTTCTTAACTTTCATTGGTGTTATTGCAGCACTTGTGCAAATTCTTGAAATGGCATTGGATAAGTTTTTCCCTGCACTATACAACGCATTAGGTATCTTCTTGCCACTTATCACAGTTAACTGTGCAATATTTGGTGCGGTATCTTTCATGGTTGAGCGTAACTATGACTTCGGCGAGTCTGTTGTCTATGGTATAGGCGCTGGTGTTGGTTGGGCGCTTGCAATTACATTACTTGCAGGTATCCGTGAGAAACTGAAATATTCAGACGTACCAGATGGCTTACGTGGTTTAGGTATTACCTTCATCACTGTTGGTTTAATGGGACTTGGCTTTATGTCATTCTCTGGTATTTCACTGTAAAGGGTAGCGAGGATAAATCATGGATTATCAGATTTTCTTAGGCGTTGGTGTTTTTATCGCTATCGTTGTACTACTAGTTTTAGTGATCATTGGTGCTAAATCTCAGTTAGTTGCAAGCGGTGACATCATCATCGGTATTAATGGCGATAAAGACAAAGCCATTACTACATCAGCAGGTAATAAGCTTTTAAGTGCATTATCTGAGTCAGGTATATTTGTATCATCTGCTTGTGGTGGCGGTGGCTCTTGTGGTCAATGTCGTGTACACATTAAAGAAGGTGGTGGTGATATTCTGCCAACTGAGCTTGATCACATTTCTAAAGGTGAAGCCCGTGAAGGCTGTCGTTTAGCGTGTCAGGTAAATGTTAAAAACGACATGGAAATTGAACTTGAAGAGTCAATTTTCGGTGTTAAGAAGTGGGACTGTGAAGTTATCTCTAACGATAACAAAGCAACCTTCATTAAAGAACTTAAACTGCAAATCCCTGGTGATGAGTCAGTGCCTTTCCGTGCGGGTGGTTACATCCAAATCGAAGCGCCACCTCACCATGTTAAATATGCAGATTTCGATGTTCCTGAAGAATATCGTGGCGATTGGAACCATTTTGGTTTCTTCGATCTGGAGTCAAAAGTAGACGAAGAAACAATTCGTGCATACTCAATGGCTAACTACCCAGAAGAAGAAGGCATCATTATGCTTAACGTGCGTATTGCTGCTCCGCCTCCAAGAAACCTAAGCTTGCCATGTGGTAAAATGTCTTCGTACATTTGGTCACTTACAAAAGGCGACAAGGTAACTATTTCAGGTCCATTTGGTGAGTTCTTTGCTAAAGACACAGATGCAGAAATGATCTTTGTTGGCGGTGGTGCTGGTATGGCGCCAATGCGTTCACATATCTTTGACCAACTTAAACGTTTGAACTCTAAACGTAAGATGAGCTTTTGGTATGGTGCACGTTCTGAACGTGAAATGTTCTACGTAGAAGATTTTGACGGCCTAGCCGCTGAAAATCCTAATTTCGTATGGCATACAGCACTTTCAGATCCACAACCTGAAGATAACTGGGAAGGCTATACTGGCTTTATCCATAACGTGTTATTTGAGAACTATCTTAAAGACCACGAAGCGCCGGAAGATTGTGAGTACTATATGTGTGGTCCTCCAATGATGAACGCGGCAGTTATTACTATGCTTAAAGATTTAGGTGTTGAAGACGAAAATATCTTACTAGATGACTTCGGTGGCTAACACTAATACCAAAACAGTTTAGTTTTGGTTAAAATACCAGCCTCGTAGCACTTGTGTTACGAGGCTTTTTTTATTCTTTAATTTTATCAATCTATTAAGTAGAGCTGTTATGAATCGAGTAAGTACTTCACAAGGCATAATGGCCTTTTTACTAATCACACTGACCTTATTACTGTCTGGGTGTGGTGAAAAACCAGAGTCGAGGGAAACCTTTTTAGAAGGTAAGACTATGGGCACCACTTATCATATTAAATATTACGATGAGCAGGGCCAGCTATCAGCTTCACAATTACAGCTGCAAATAGACGCTGTTTTAAAAGATGTGAA
Organism: Pseudoalteromonas sp. GW168-MNA-CIBAN-0100; assembly: GCF_040309225.1. Taxonomy (NCBI): domain Bacteria; kingdom Pseudomonadati; phylum Pseudomonadota; class Gammaproteobacteria; order Alteromonadales; family Pseudoalteromonadaceae; genus Pseudoalteromonas; species Pseudoalteromonas sp. GW168-MNA-CIBAN-0100. Next base: position 39,084 of record NZ_JBEOOL010000022.1, read on the forward strand.
TCAGTCTATGTCTACTTACATAGAAGACTCTGAAATAAATATATTTAACAGATTACCAGCAAATCAAGTTATGCCAATTAGCGAAGATTTTAGGGCTGTTATCAGCGAGTCTATTCGCTTAGGCGAATCAACTAAAACACTCGATGTCACTATGGGGCCTTTAATTGATTTATGGGGCTTTGGTCCTGATAAAAAACCAACAAATCGCCCAAGTGATCAAGCGCTTGCAACTATGGTCGAAAAAATAGGTATTGATAAACTTATTTTAGATGAGCAAGGACTGTCTAAAACAGTTAATGGGTTAGAGCTTTCGTTTTCGGCAACGGCTAAAGGCTATGGTATTGATAAAGTAGCGCAGTTATTAGAAAGCCACAGTATTACCAATTACATGGTTGAGATTGGTGGAGAGCTGCGTATAGCAGGTGAAAAGCCAAATAATCAGGATTGGAAAATTGCGATTGAGCAACCAGATGCGCAACCTGGAGAGCGAAAGGTACACCGTGTTTTATCGCCAGGTACAAACGGTATTGCTACGTCAGGTGATTACCGTATTTTTTATAAAATGGATGGCGAGATCTATACTCATTTAATTGATCCCGTGACCGGCATGCCTATTAAGCACGACTTAGTGTCGGTAACTGTGCTTCATCCAAGCGCTATGACGGCAGATGGTTTAGCGACTGCACTTACTGTGATGGGTATGGAAAAAGCGCAAGCATACGCTCAGCAGCACGATTTACCGGTATACTTAATAGGTAAATCAAATGAGGGTTTAGTTACTTATTCAAGCCCTGCATTTAAACCTTATTTGTAGTATGGTGCTGGCTTGTTTATTTTCGCGTTATTTGGGTATATAATAGCAGTCGCTCAAAAATGTTTGAGTTTAATTAATTGCTGATCAATAGGGGCTAAGCAATGTCACTTTTTCTTCTTACTTTTGGCTTACTAATTTTGATAGTTTCGGCTATGGCCGTTGGTATGATCGTGCAAAAAAAATCTATGGCAAGCAGCTGTGGTGGTTTAGGTTCGGTTGGTATTGATAAAGCCTGTGATTGCGATGATCCATGTGATAAACGCAAAAACCGTTTAGCAAAAGAGCAAGCCTGGAAAGAAAACCAAATTATTTAAGCCCGCCTTAAATATTAAAAAGCGCTTTATAGCGCTTTTTTTGTGTCTGTAAAACTGCTTAACTCGATAGCTTCTAAAGTAATCCAATCTTAATGTATTAGACAAACGTCTATAGTTTAGTTTTTTTCACCTATTAGGTTTATTTTTCTCGTTTGTCAAATTGGAGCTAACACTCTAAAGTTTAACCATAGACACAGAGCAAGGCTCTCGTCATAAGCTTGAGGCAAGTTAGCCTCGCTTAAAAGAATCTTTATATTGTGTGTGAAGATGTTGTCAGTGTGAAAGGCAACTCAAGTTCGGTGGATTCACTTCCATAAAGAACGAGTTTGAGTTGTTTTTATTTCCTTTCAATGCCACGTAATGTAAACCAAGAATCTTTATATTGTGTGTGAAGATGTTGTCAGTGTGAAAGGCAACTCAAATCCGGTGGTGACTGCATTTGAGTTGTTTTTATTTTCCTACAATGCCACGCAGTGTAAACAAAAAATCTTTATATTGTGTGTGAAGATGTTGTCAGTGTGAAAGGCAGCTCAAATCCGGTGGATTCACTTCCATAAAGAACGAGTTTGAGTTGTTTTTATTTCCTTTCAATGCCACGTAATGTAAACCAAAAATCTTTATATTGTGTGTGAAGATGTTGTCAGTGTGAAAGGCGGCTCAATTTCGGTGGTGACTGAATTTGAGCTGTTTTTATTTGTGCCACACAATTATTATTCCTTCCAAAAAACCTATAGTTTTATTAAATATTCTGCTTTAAATCATTTTTAATTCAAGCCAACTCAATGTTTTTTATATTGTTATTTTTTATTAACAAAATAGCTTCGAAAGCTTAACCCAAATTAATTGATTTTTAGTTGAACAGAAAATTCTCTTTGTTATACTCACGTTCGAACTTTCAGTAAGTTTTGAAAGTTTGATTGATACGGATCAATTTTCGCTAGGTAAATATGTGCTAGCTGGATTTGATTGTATTTAGCACCTGGTTTTAGGGCTTACAACAGCAATGTTTTTTAAATTTTTCCATTGCAAACTGTATTCCTCTAATTTTGTTATAGTCATTTTAGTAGGTTAATGTTTTTGAACACACTTTCTTTGCATCATACAAATACGGATCTTGCCTCTGGCGAGCCGCAGACGTGTGAGCGCTTGAATAAAGCAGGCAAGGGCGTGTGTGTAGCTATAACTTTATTAGTGTTTAATACTGTAATGTTGCTAAGCGGTGCACTAGAGGATGCCTTCAAGCTTGAAGCGCTATTAAGTGATGGGTTTATTGTAGAGCCGCTGTTACTTACTATTGTGCAATTTTTAGCTCATCCGATCATATCAAGTCAGTTACTTATTGGCCTTTGCTGGCTATTGTTCCATATTTTTCCAGCGCGTCGTGCTGGAATTATCCTCCGTAAAGCAGCCTTTGCTTTTAGCGAGGCTAAAGTTCTTCAGCCAGTGCAAGTTGCACACGGTTGTCGTGCTCCACCTAGCTTTACAGGTTGTCTGTAAGGCTGCATTTTGTTGCTGGTTTTAATTATTTGTTCTTGCTGTAAATAATTAAGGTTAGCTAAAACAAAGTAGCTCAGTGTTTTTTAAACACATTTCAGCCAACCACCACTCACCCAAGTTAACTTTTATTACGTTATATAAATGCGTTTAGAAAGCTGGGTTTGTTGCTAGGTCATTATTGGCATGAGCTTTAGGTTTTGAATAGCCCCCTTATTTTTTATAATTTAATTCCAGTTAACTTGGGTTTTTACCGAAAAATCGTTGCTTTGTTTTTTATTTAAAGCAGCAAATTAGAACTTTTAGGTTTGTAGGATACTCCCTTGTTAATTCGTAACCTTTGTAATATTGCTTTAGCTAGTACAGTGCTGGCGTTGTCAGGCTGTAAAGGCGGGATACTCGATCCAAAAGGGCAGATAGGCATAGATGAGAAAAATTTAATCATCATCGCAACCGTGCTTATGTTGCTTGTAGTCGTTCCCGTTATTGTGATGACTTTGTATTTCGCATGGAAATATAGAGACACGCAAACTCATGAAATTTACGCTCCAAAATGGGCTCATTCAAATAAAATTGAAGCCGCAGTTTGGGCTGTCCCTATTGTTATTGTGATTATTTTAGGTGTTATTACCTGGGTGTCTACCCAAGAGCTAGACCCTTACAAACCAATTGAAGGTAAAGGTAAGCATCTTACTGTTGAAGTGGTTTCATTAAACTGGAAGTGGCTATTTATTTATCCTAAGCAAGGTATTGCTACGGTTAATGAATTAGTGTTTCCGGCTAATGTACCTGTTGAATACAAAATCACTTCAGAGAGCACAATGAACTCGTTTTTCATTCCGCAATTGGGTAGTCAAATATACTCAATGGCCGGTATGGAAACCAAGCTTCACTTAATTGCTAATGAGCCAGGTACATTTAAAGGCTTTTCGGCAAACTACAGTGGTGCAGGCTTTACTGGTATGAAGTTTAATGCCATTGCTACACCTACTCAAGCTGGTTTTGATAAGTGGGTGAGTGATGTAAAAGCGAATTCAAGTGCTAATAATCTTACTCATGCAAATTATGTTGAGCTTGCAAAAGCAAGCGAAAATAACCCAGTTGCTTATTACGGTAAAGTTGATGACGGCTTATTTCATACCATCGTTATGAAATACATGCAGGCACATGGCGATATGAACAAAAAGCAACATGCGATGGGCGAACATGGGCAAATGAGTAAGAAGCATCAAGTAATGGATGAACACCCAATGCCATCATCTCACAGCCAGGGCGAGGAATAATAATGTCGTTATTAGGTAAACTAACAATAGACGCAATTCCGTTTCATGAGCCAATTCTTGTGTTCACGATGTCGGTTATTGCTATAGCTGGGCTTATTATTGCCGGGCTTATTACAAAGTATAAAAAATGGGGCGTGCTTTGGCGCGACTGGATCACGTCTGTTGATCATAAACGCTTAGGCGTAATGTATATTCTTTTAGCACTAATAATGCTGTTCCGTGGTTTTTCTGATGCCATTATGATGCGTGCTCAGTTAGCGCTTGCTACCAGTGGTGCGCCCGGTTATTTACCACCTGAACACTACGACCAAATATTTACTGCCCACGGCGTAATTATGATCATATTTATGGCTATGCCATTTATGATTGGTTTAATGAACATTGTTTTACCACTGCAAATTGGTGCTCGCGATGTTGCATTCCCATTTTTAAATAACTTAAGCTTTTGGTTTACAGCCAGCGGTGCCATTTTAATTAATATGTCGCTAGTGTTTGGTGAGTTTGCTAAAACAGGTTGGGTGGCCTATCCACCGCTTTCGGAGTTGACCTTTAGCCCTGGGGTGGGGGTGGATTATTATATTTGGGCCTTGCAAATATCCGGGCTCGGTACACTTCTAACAGCAGTAAACTTTTTAGCAACCGTGTTTAAAATGCGTGCACCAGGTATGACCCTAATGAAAATGCCAATTTTCACATGGACATGTACGTGGGCAAACATCTTAATTGCAGCATCATTCCCAATTTTAACTGCTGTACTTGCAATGCTAACGCTTGACCGTTATCTCGATTTCCACTTCTTTACCAATGAATTGGGCGGTAACGCCATGATGTACATCAACCTGTTTTGGGCATGGGGTCATCCTGAGGTATACATATTAGTATTACCAGCGTTTGGTATTTTCTCTGAGATTATTTCTACCTTTGCCGGTAAACGTTTATTTGGTTACAAATCGATGGTTTACGCCAGCGGTGCAATCTCAATTTTAGGCTTTATTGTTTGGTTACATCACTTCTTTACGATGGGGTCGAGTGCTAACGTTAACGCGTTCTTTGGGGTAATGACCATGGTTATTGCTGTACCAACTGGGGTTAAGTTGTTTAACTGGTTATTTACCATTTACCGAGGTCGCTTACGTATTAGCGTACCGGTACTTTGGACACTTGGCTTTATGGTTACCTTTACCGTAGGCGGTATGACCGGTGTATTACTTGCTATTCCTGGTGCCGATTACGTACTGCATAACAGCTTATTCTTAATTGCACATTTTCATAATACCATTATTGGTGGTGCTGTATTTGGCTACCTTGCTGGTTTTGTATTTTGGTTCCCTAAAGCAATGGGCTTTAAACTTAACGAAAAATGGGGCAAAGCATCATTCTGGTGTTGGATTATCGGTTTCTTCGTTGCATTTATGCCGTTGTACGTACTTGGTTTCTTAGGTATGACACGTCGTTTAAACCACACTAACAACCCAGATTGGAACATTTGGTTATACATTGCCGCAGGCGGTGCTGTAATTATTATGTTTGGTATTGTTAGCCAAGTAATTCAATTATATGTGAGCTTTAGAGACCGTGAAGCGCTCGACGATACAACAGGCGATCCATGGAACGGCCACACACTTGAGTGGGCTACAAGTTCACCTCCGCAAATTTATAACTTTGCAACAATTCCACACATCGATGATATTGATGCATGGACCGACATGAAAGAAAAAGGCCAAGCATACCAAGATAAAGCAAACTATAGCCCTATTCATATGCCTAAAAACACATCAGCTGGCGTGTTAATGGCAGCAAGCTTAACAGTATTTTGTTTTGCAATGATTTGGCATATTTGGTGGTTAGCTGTTGTTGGGCTAGTAGGCGCAATTGCCATCTTTATCAAACGTTGTTACACCAGCGATGTTGATTACTATATTCAACCTGATGAAATTGCACGCACTGAAGCTGCGTATAATTCAAGTGGCATTAAGGAGCTAAAAGCGTGAGTACACTTTCTGCAAATTTAGAATCAGTATCGCACGATGACCATGCCCACGCGCATGATCATCACGATACATCGGGTGACACCATATTCGGTTTTTGGTTATACCTAATGACCGATTGCCTATTGTTTGCCTCGTTTTTTGCCACTTACGCTGTGTTATTTATGAACACAGCGGGTGGTGTATCGGGTAAAGATATTTTTGAACTCGACTTTGTAGCAGTAGAAACTGCTGCACTACTTATTAGTAGTATTACCTTTGGCTTTGCCATGATTGCCGCTCAAGGGCAAAAAAAGGCACTAACACTGACTTGGTTATTTGTTACGTTTTGTTTAGGTGCTGTGTTTATTGGTATGGAAGTATACGAATTTCATCACCTAATTGTGCATGGTAATGGCCCACAACAAAGTGCCTTTTTAACATCGTTTTTCTCATTAGTTGGCTTGCATGGATTACATGTAACGGCTGGACTAATTTGGATGACCATAATGATGATTGAAGTTGCTAAACGCGGTCTGGGTAAAGCAACCGTAACTCGCTTAAGCTGTTTAAGCCTATTTTGGCACTTCTTAGACATTGTTTGGATTTGTGTATTTACCGTTGTTTATTTGATGGGAGCAATGTAATGAGCCACAGCGAAACGCATGCGTTAAAACAAACGCAAAGTGATCATCATGATGAATCTCATGGCAGTGTTAAAACTTACTTAATTGGCTTTGTGCTATCGGTAATTTTAACTGCTATACCGTTTTATATGGTTATGGAAGGTGACTTCTCAAAAGCAACAACGCTTTGGAGCATTGTTACTTTTGCAATCGTACAAATTTGGGTGCATTTAAAGTACTTTTTACACCTTAATTTTACGACCGAAAATGGCCGTGCAAGTACTTTCTCATTCCTATTCAGTGCTCTGATCATCGTAATGGTTGTTGGGTTATCTGTTTGGATCATTTATGAATCTAACGCAATGATGATGTACTAGGAGTTGAAGATGTTTCGTCGTTATTTATCAGTGACAAAGCCGGGTATTATTATGGGCAATTTGATCAGCGTAGCGGGCGGGTTTTTACTTGCCTCGCGCGGTGATATAGACCCATGGTTAATGATTGCCACATTAATTGGTTTGTCGCTAGTGGTTGCATCAGGTTGTGCTATCAACAATGTTATAGATAGAGACATTGATGTAGCCATGGCACGTACTCGTACGCGGGTAACAGTAACTGGCGAAATGTCGGCCTTTGCTGCACTTAGCCACGGTGTTTTATTAGGCGTTATTGGCTTTGGTTTACTTATCGCCTATACCACTCAAGCCGCGGTATTTTTTGCAGCCTTTGGCTACGTAATTTATGTGGGGATTTATAGCCTCTACATGAAACGCAACTCAGTATATGGCACTTTTGTAGGCAGCCTTTCTGGCGCTGTACCGCCAGTAGTAGGTTACTGCGCCGTAACAGGGCAGTTCGATATGGGCGCATTAATACTGCTAGTTATGTTTAGCTTGTGGCAAATGCCGCACTCTTACGCCATCGCTATTTTTCGCTTTAAAGATTACCAAGCTGCAGGTATTCCAGTATTACCTGTAGCGCAAGGTATCGACAAAGCAAAACGCCACATTGTGCTTTATATTGCTGTATACGCATTAGTGGTGATGTTACTGCCAATTACTGGCTACACAGGTGCTGCTTTTATGGCTGTTGCTTGTATTACCAGCTTTTGGTGGTTGCTAATGGCGCTACGTGGTTATCGTCGTAATATTGATATGAGTAGCTGGGCACGTAAAGTGTTCGCATTTTCAATTATTAATATTACAGCGTTAAGCATTGCTATGGCTGTTGATTATCATAGTGTTGCTCCACAGCTATTAACGCTTACCTAATTTAAAATTTTTTAACTATTCCAAAGTTAATCCAAAGGCTCGAAAGAGCCTTTTTTTATGCCTAAAATAGCTGTGCAATAGAGCGCTTATTGGCAAGTTCTAGGCTTTGTTTTATACGTGCTCTTACCTCTGGTGATTTATTTTGGCTTAGCTTAAAGTTTCCACTCCAATGAGTGGGAGTAAATTCTATAAAGCTTAATTGTTGATACATTGCTTGGCGACTGCTTTTGGGCACGTCAGTAACATCCCACATTGGCTTAAAGGGTTGCTCAAAATAGGTTGTTAATTGCCTCATTATTTTTTCTTTCTCAATGTCGCTCTTAATAATCACTACCTTTGCGGTTACTTGTACAGATGAGTAAAGCCAGCTCGGCAGTGTTTTATTATTACTATACGAGGGAGATAGATAACAGTTATCGCCACTAAATAGTAATTTTACTGACTGTTTATTACATTGCGCTAGCGGGTTATGTTTTGCTACGTGAGCAATAAATACATTACGTGAGTGCTCATATAATACAGGGACTTGGCATATATTATTTAAGTCACTTTGCGAGCAGGGCATTAAAATACTCGCTAGAGGGAATTGCTCAACTAAAGCCTGCAAACGTTCAATATTATGTTCTTGAAAATGTATTGGTGGGTACATTAAAGCTTCTCCTTTAACTGTAATTTAATACTCTGCCAATGCTCGTCAATAATGCTAAATTTTGCAGTGCTTCTGTAACTCCCATCACTAAGGAGTCTGTCTTTATAAGCTATACCTTCAAATTGGGATCCTAGTCGAGTAATTGCATTTCGAGATTTTTGATTTTGTTCGTGAGTATTAAATGTTATTCGCACTAAATTCAACGCGTCAAAAGCATAGCTAAGCAGTAAATATTTAGTGTGAGTATTAATATAAGTTTGCTGCCAGTGATGGCTTATAAATGTATGACCAATTTCAGCACTTAAGTTATGTGCATCTAATCTAAATAGTCGTGTAGTGCCTACAACCTCTTTGCTGGCTATGTCTATTATGGCAAATACAATTTGTTCTTTTTTATTAAATTGTGCACTTGTAGTAAACCATTCCTTTAACTGTTCGGGTGTTTTTGTAAAGTTGCTTAATACCCATTCCCATATTTTTGGATGTTGCCCAGCTTTATATAGGCCGTTTAAATGCTCATAATTTAATGGCTCTAATATGACCTTATTTGTTTTATGTATCTGTTGAGTAAACATGTAGCCTCTAAGCTTTGCTATTTACGAACAACAAATGTACGCTAATTTGGTTTGGTAAAAACAACCAGAATTGGCTTTTTAGCTATACCAGTTATAAAGGAATAACATGCAACCGCTTAATATTGAATTTAATAACTCAAACAAAGCTAAGTACTTACAAGTTGCAGATGCTTTGCGCGGTTCTATCGTAAAGGGAGATATTGCACCTGGTACAAAACTAAGTTCTGCTCGAGTTATGGCGCAAACGTATCAGTTAAACCGTCATACAATAATGAACGCATTGCAGTTATTAGTAGCCGAAGGATGGCTAGAGTCCCATGAACGCTCTGGGTATAGCGTCACTCAAACACTGCCAATTCAAAGCAGTGTTAACTGTGAGCACACGCCAGTTTTAACACCAAAACCTTATAAATTTGCTACAGAGTTAGCCGTGCCTGTTCCAGCAATGAATTTAAAAGACTACGTATATAATTTCGCAGGTGGACTTCCTGATTTAAATAGCTTTCCCTATAAAGAATTTAAACGCTCTATGAGCCATGTATTTAATCATTTAGATACCAGTAAACTTCATTATGGTGATATAGGTGGAGTGAGTGAGCTAAAAGCTCAGATAAGTGATTACTTACATAAAACTAGAAATTTAAAAGCATCAGACTTACTTGTATGTAATGGCTCACAAGAAGCTTTATTTTTAATTTCAAAGGCATTTATAAGTAAAGATGACTTCGTAGCCGTTGAAACTTTAGGCTACCCGCCAGCACGTAAAGCGTTTGCTGCTTGTGGCGCGCAATTAATAGATATAAAACAAGATGAATATGGTTTATGTGTTGATGATTTAAAAGCGCAACTTAAACGATATCCAATAAAAATGCTGTACTTAACCCCGCTACATCAATACCCAACTACCGTTACGCTTTCGCCTACAAGGCGCATGCAAATTTATCAATTATGTTATGAGTATGGCGTAATGATTGTAGAGGATGATTACGATCACGAGTTTCATTATCGCTGTCAGCCATTACAGCCTATGGCTGGGGACGATCCCGCTGGGATTATTATTTACTTATCTACATTTTCTAAAATCATGTTCTCAGGCGCTAGAATTGGCTACATTTGTGCAGCTCCTGAAGTATTAGCACAGTTAACCGCATGGAAGCAGTTAATGAATCATAAAAATGATGTGGTTATGCAGCTAGCCGTTGCGCACTTTATGCAAGAAGGTGGATTTGAGCGACACTTAAAGCGCATGACTAAACACTATAAACAACGTTATGAAGCAATGGACAACACGTTGGCGTTGCTGCAATCACAGGGGTTACCAATAGAGTATAAAAAGCCAGATGGCGGCATGGCAATGTGGGTTAACTTAAATAAAAATACGAGTAATATAAAACAAGCAATGCAAAGTAAAAGCGTATATTTACAAGCAGAATATGAGTTTTACTTTGCTGATTCAGTGAGAAGTTTAATGCCTAAGCAATATAGTTATGTTCGCTTAGGCTTTGCAGGACAATCAGTTGAGGCAATGAAGCAAGGGCTCAAACTAATAACTGAATATAAATGACTATTTCATAAAATCATCAGCATTGTAATAAAGTGGTTTAAGGGTGCCGCAATTAATAAATTTATAAGTAAGCTCATTTTCAGCTGGGACACGTTTTGAGGTACGAAGCTTTTGCATACACGCATTAACTAAATCGACAAAAATAAGATGGTTATAGCTCGGTGCTTTTTGAATTTTATGAATATAAATACGCTCAGTGCCGCTTAGTGTAATCATGTCGTAGTCTTGCCATTGCGATGATTCACTTAAATCTTTTAGTTCTCTGGCATACAGCTGCTTACTCAAGACCAACTCTTTTTTTGAATAAATTAAACTACCACCTTGTTGATAATCACCCTCGTAAATATCGGCAATAATCGTAATTTCTTCACCACGCATTAAATGCTGAATATTAAACGCTTGTGGCTTTACGGTGATTAACTCGGCATTTCTAACAAAGCCTAAAAATGGAACATCGGGGTTTCCTATTTTATAAACAACTTGCACATCATTGGGTAAATTATAGGTGGGTAAATTCATTGCAATAATAGACGAGCCTTGATTAACCAAAGCCATAGGATGCTCAGCATTGTAAGCGGGGTCTACCGGTGGAAGTTCTGCTTTTTCTTCTTTAGCTGCGGCAAAGCCACTTAAAGTGATTAGTAATAAAGTAAGTAGTAGGCGCATTATAATCTCAATTAATTTATGAGCTTAAATTGTAGTATAAAGTTTATATTACTTATATTTTTAAACTAAATTTAGACCTATATTATTACTCAGATATGGAGTGCAACAATGTTCGTGCCTTTAAATGTAGGTTTGCGTCCTCTGGGTTTGACGTATTAGTCAGCCAAATTACATTGCCTTCTTTATTTACAAACAATGTAGTAGGTGTGCCTCGTATACCTAATTGCTGTGCTATTGCATCGGCTTTTACAGCTGTTTTAAAAGTATAACCTCTTTCGCTAAGTGCTTTAGCGGGAGTAGCATCGTCATCTTCTTTAAAGCTCACGGCAATAACTTTTAAGCCCATATCATCAATTTTTTGAAGTGCTGGCTGCAGCTTTTTACAGTACGGACACCACGTTGCCCAAAAGTGTAAAACGTAAGGTTGACCTAATAAATCTTGAGTATTGAGCGGCGACCCATCAGCCATTTGTAAATTTAATGTAGGTAGCTTAGGGTATGTTTCTTGCGTACTTTCTTCTTGCGAATGGCTTGTAAAGCTTATAAAAATTAGTGCGATGGCAATAAATAGTTGCTTCATAATATGTTCGTTCTTATTTTACATATTAAATAAGAACGAGAATTTAACATTTTTATTTCAAACTAAAAGCGAGCGGCTTGCTCAACAACAATAGCATGGCGTTTAGCGAGGCGAAGATGGTCTTTATCGTAGCCACCACCTATTACTGTAGCAACGGGTGTGTTGTGTTCAAGGCAGCGTTTTAGCACTAAATGGTCGCGCTTAACTATGCCATCCCAGCTGATATCTAATTTACCCAAGCCATCGCCTTGCCAAATATCAACACCAGCATCGTAAAGTACCAAGCTTGGGTTTAGCTCTTTAAGTAAATAACTCAAGGTGTCGTCAACTATGGCAAGGTATTCGTCGTCTTTCATGTTATCGGCTAAGCCAATATCTAAATCGCTAGCGGACTTTCTAAAGGGGAAGTTTTTTTCACAATGGATAGAACAAGTATAAGCGTATGCTTGATGCTCTAACATTGCGGCTGTGCCATCACCTTGGTGCACGTCTAAATCAAAAATAAGTACGTTAGTTACTTCACGCGATTCAATTAAAGTTTGCGTAGTAAAGGCTAAATCGTTAACCATGCAGTAGCCTGAGCCAAAATCGGTATGCGCATGGTGTGTACCACCAGCTAAGTGGCACGCTATACCATGTTTAAGTGCTAAACGAGCTGTTTGCAGCGTACCTTGAGGTGCTGTAAAGGTACGTGCCATAAGCTCTTTTGACCAAGGTAGGCCAATGCGACGCATTGCTTTTTCATCTAAGCGGTTATTCCACAAATCGTGTATGTAATTTTCGCAGTGTATTAGCTCAAGTGGCTCTGGCGTGCCTAATATTGGCTCAACCAGGTTATCGCTAATCAAACCCAGCTCTGCTACATGCTGATATAAATGTGCAAACTTACTCATTGCAAAACGATGCTTTGGATCGAAATTAAACGAGTAGTTAGGGTGATACACCAAAGGTAAATGTGGATTTAAAGTCATGTTTGCACAAGTTAAAAAGTTTGCACTATGGTAATCAACTAATCCAAATGAGTCTATTCTTGCGTGTCGTGAATCAACATAGCGAGTTCGCGATGTAATAGTTCGTCATCAGCTAAGTTTAGCTCTATTAAACGCTTTAAATAAGTAATGCTGTCTATATCAATATGGTGGCATTTTAAACCAATATGATCCGCTTCTATATGGCACACCACAACCTCCATTTTTATTTCTATTTCGCTTTGAGGCAGCGAAAAACGCAGAACAGCTTGGCTATTTTGGTTGCCAATAAAAGCATCACATTTAGTGATTAATGCGCCATGCAAAGATACATCAAGTAATTTACATGGGTATTGGTGATCATTAAAAATCACTTGTGCATCGGTTGAAAATAAAACACGAGAAAACTGACGACGATTTTGCATAACCTAATTTAGCCTTACTGTTTTTATAATAAATTAAGCATAGCGGGTAATTCTCTACATGCTAGCAGGATATGCTCCTGTAATGCTGGTGGCATAAAAAAGCCCCGCATAAATGCAGGGCTTAGTATTACTGTAATAAATTAGCTACAGTAAATATTAACCAATTTTTTTGTACTTAATACGTTTAGGTTCAGTTGCTGCTGCACCTAGTGTCTTTTTAAGCCACTCTTCGTATTCAGTATAGTTACCATCAAAGAAGTTAATTTGACCTTCGTCGCGGTAATCTAAAATGTGCGTAGCAATACGGTCAAGGAACCAACGGTCATGCGAGATACACATTACACAACCAGGAAACTCTAAAATAGCGTTCTCTAGTGCACGTAGTGTTTCAACGTCCAAGTCATTGGTTGGCTCATCGAGTAGTAACACATTGCCGCCAGCTTTTAATAACTTAGCAAGGTGTAAACGGTTACGCTCACCACCTGATAGGTCTTTAACAAACTTTTGCTGATCGTTACCTTTAAAGTTAAAGCGACTTACATACGCACGGCTTTGGAACTCAAAGTTACCAATTTTTAGTACGTCTTGGCCGTCTGATATTTCTTGGAAAACAGTTTTGCTTTCGTCCATACCGTCTCGGAACTGATCAACAGTAGCAAGGTGTACGCTTTCGCCAACGGTAATGCTACCGCTGTCTTGCTTTTGCTCACCACTGATCATTTTAAACAGCGTTGATTTACCCGCACCATTAGCACCAATAATGCCCACAATGGCACCTTTTGGCATACTAAAGCTTAAATCGTCAATTAAAACGCGATCGCCAAAACTCTTACGAAGATTTGTTACTTCAAGTACTTGGTCGCCTAAACGCGGGCCAGGTGGAATAAACATCTCGTTAGTTTCGTTACGTTTTTGGTAATCAGACTGCTGCATTTCAGTAAACTGAGCCATACGTGCTTTTGACTTAGCTTGACGACCTTTAGGATTTGAACGAACCCATTCAAGTTCTTGTGCAATTGATTTTTGACGTGCTTTTTCAGATTTTTGTTCTTGCTGTAAGCGCGCATCTTTTTGTTCAAGCCAAGAAGAGTAGTTACCTTCCCATGGAATACCTTCACCACGGTCAAGCTCCAATATCCAACCCGCTACATTATCAAGGAAGTAACGGTCATGCGTTACCGCCACAACAGTGCCTTCGTAATCGTGTAAGAAGCGCTCTAACCATGCAACCGACTCAGCATCCAAGTGGTTAGTTGGTTCATCGAGAATAAGCATGTCTGGTTTTTCAAGCAATAATCGACATATAGCAACACGACGACGCTCACCACCTGAAAGGTGCTCAATTTTAGCATCCCACTCTGGCAGGCGAAGTGCATCAGCTGCGCGTTCTAAAACGTTGTCGATGTTATGACCATCGTGCGCCTGAATAACAGCTTCAAGCTCGCCTTGTTCTTTTGCAAGTGCATCAAAGTCAGCGTCTTCCATGGCGTATTCGTTATACACTTCGTCAAGACGTTTAAGTGCGTGTTTAACTTCGCCAACAGCTTCTTCAACAATTTCACGAACTGTTTTGCTTTCGTCTAAAACAGGCTCTTGCGGTAAATAACCAATTTTTGTACCAGGCTGAGGATGTGCATCACCTTCAAAATCTTGGTCAACACCGGCCATAATACGTAGTAACGTAGATTTACCAGAACCGTTTAAACCAAGCACACCAATTTTAGCGCCAGGAAAAAAGTGTAACGAAATATCTTTTAAGATAGTGCGCTTAGGTGGCACAACCTTAGATACTCGACTCATCGAGAATATAAATTTATCAGGTAAAACCATGGAGGAAAGCCTTCAAATAATAATAAAAATTTCAATGTTGTATTGTAGTGGCTGACGGGTGAAACAGTCAACGAATGCTGTATAGAACAATACGCTTACCTAAGCGGTACTTTGTTTTGATTGCTCGTTTAAAACACTACTATTACAGGATTTCTATTATGTAAAATTCTGTAATCTATTGTTTTATATTGTTCAAATACATTCCATTTTTAACAAAAGTGGTACAGTATATTTACAAGCTGTAAAGTATAAGCAAGTTATATAGGCAGGCCACACTTAGTTTGTTGTTAGACATCATATTATTAAATATTACAAAGATTTAAAGGAATGAACATGAAAATAGTTACAAAGTTAGGGGCATTACTTTTAGGTTTATACTCATTTTCGAGCCAAGCAGACATACTCCATGTAAATGGTTATTACCAAGGAATAGGGATAGGGTCTACGCAAATTGATGTATACGAGAGTGATAGCATACAGTTTACAACGCTTTACGGCCGGTTTGGATATCAGTTTTCGCGATACTTTGCATTAGAAGGGCGTATAGGTTTTGGGTTAAATGATGAGTCAACTCCTCTAAACGGAATTGTTTACACTCAGAACCCACAGGACGGTTCGCTTAGCTCAGAATTCATTAAGAGCGAAATCGATTCAAGCCTTGATTTGCAAACAAGTATATTTGTAAAAGCTAATTATCCAATTTCATCTCGAGCTGATGTGTTTTTATTTGGTGGCTATGGTAGAAATAAATTAAGTTACAATGAAGGCGACTTAAAAAACCTTGCAGAATCAATAACTGGTACAGATACAAATTCTACGTTAATAACTGAGCAAAACTACGACGAAGGCGGCGTAACGTACGGAACTGGCGTTGACTTTAGGTTAACTCAACGCTGGCAATTAAGCGCTGAATACCAATATTTTGATACAGATGAAGGCGATATTTACGCACTTAATTTATCTGTGGTTTACCGTTTTTAACTGTATATGTGCTACTCGTTTTTAGTAGCGCTACTTCAAAATATTAAAGCAGGTTATTTTATAATAGAGGCGTTTTTCCTCATACATACCACCTCGGTAAATCCTAATTTAATAGAATGAATAAATTTCATTTAGACATCTATACATCTAGAGGTTGATATTTTTTACTTTCAGTTCATAATTAACTTCGGTTTTTATGAGCAGGAGTAAAAATATGCCAATTACAGTAAAAGACGAGTTGCCGGCAATTGCGCGTTTACGTCAAGAAAACGTATTTGTAATGCCTAAAACACGTGCAAAAACGCAAGAAATACGCCCAATGCGTTTGGCTATTTTAAATTTAATGCCTAATAAAGTAGAAACCGAAGTTCAGTTTATTCGCTTGCTTGCCAACTCGCCTTTGCAAGTAAACGTAGAGCTACTGCGTCTCGACACTCACCGCAGTAGCAGTAATTCAGAAGAGCACCTTGATACCTTTTATCGTTATTTTTCTGAGGTTAAAGACAACAATTACGATGCGTTAATTGTAACCGGTGCGCCACTTGCCCATTTAGAATACGACGATGTAGCGTATTGGGATGAGCTAAAGGTTATTATTGATTGGGCTGAGCAACATGTTACCTCTACGTTATTTTCGTGCTGGGCAGCACATGCAGCGCTATATCACCGTTACAATTTAAAGCGTGATTTAAAAGACGACAAACTGTGTGGCGTATTTACTCACCAATGTTACTTTGATCACGGTGCACTGACTCGCGGATTCGACGACACCTTTTTAGTACCGCACTCACGTTATGGCCACATTGATATAAATAAAATAAACGCCTGCGACGAGCTAGTTGTACTGGCAGGTTCTGAGCGAGTAGGGGCTTACTTACTTAAAAATAAATCAGGTAGCCAAGTGTTTATAACCGGCCACCCAGAGTACGACGCCGACTCGCTAAAAGCAGAATACGAGCGCGATTGTAAAAAAAGCCCTAATGCACCAAAGCCCGAAAATTACTTTCCGGATGACGATGCAACCAAACAACCTTCAAAAACATGGCAAAGCCATGCTTTTTTACTTTTTTCGAACTGGTTAAATTACTACGTGTACCAAACCACACCGTATGATATTAATTTAGTTAGCCAAGACGTGAGGACTAACAACTATGCCGAATAACGCTCCTACAAATAATAAGCAAGCCGAAATAAGCGCTGCATTACAAGAACGCATTTTAATTTTAGATGGCGCTATGGGCACCATGATCCAAGATCATAAGCTAGAAGAAGAAGACTATCGCGGAGAGCGTTTTAAAGACTGGCATGTATTAATTAAAGGCAATAACGATTTATTAAGCCTAACCAAGCCCAATTTAATCACTGATATTCATCGTGGTTTTTTATCAGCGGGCGCCGATATTATCGAAACCAACACGTTTAACTCGACCACTATTTCGATGGAAGATTACGACATGGCAAACCTAAGCCGTGAAATAAACCTAGAGTCGGCTAAATTAGCGCGCGCCATTTGTGATGAATTTACGGCTAAAACGCCAGAAAAACCGCGCTATGTAGCGGGTGTATTAGGGCCGACATCTAAAACGTGTTCAATTTCGCCAGACGTAAACGATCCGGGTTACCGAAATGTCACCTTTGATAAGCTGGTTACTGCGTATATTGAATCAACACTTGCATTAATGGAAGGCGGCGCCGATTTAATACTAATCGAAACTATATTCGACACTCTTAACGCAAAAGCCGCCTCGTTTGGCGTAGAAGAAGCCTTTGAGCAAGCAGGGCGTAAATTACCAGTTATGATTTCGGGGACTATTACCGATGCCTCAGGCCGTACGCTTTCGGGGCAAACAACCGAAGCATTTTATAACTCTATTCGCCATATTAAGCCTATTTCGATTGGTTTAAACTGTGCGCTTGGTCCTGATTTACTGCGCCAGTATGTAGAAGAGTTGTCGCGCGTGTGCGAAACGTTTACATCGGTACACCCTAATGCGGGCTTACCAAATGAGTTTGGTGAATACGACTTAGAAGCGGACGATATGGCAACCGAAATTATCGATTGGGGTAAATCGGGCTTTATTAATATAGTAGGCGGATGCTGTGGCACCACGCCTGCGCATATTCGCGCTTTTGCAAAAGGTTTAGCGGGCGTTAAACCACGCCAACTACCAGAGCTTGAAGTACGCATGCGTTTATCAGGCCTTGAAGCCTGTAACTTAAATTAAGGAGCCAGCATGACCCAACAAATAGCAGTATTTACTAATGTCGGCGAACGTACCAATGTAACGGGTTCTGCCATGTTTAAACGTTTAATCATGGAAGAAGACTTTGAAGCCGCGCTAACAGTGGCACGTGAACAAGTAGAAAACGGCGCACAGGTTATTGATATAAACATGGACGAAGCCATGTTGGACTCAAAAGCCGCCATGGTTAAGTTTTTAAACTTAATAGCCTCAGAGCCTGATATTTCTCGCGTACCAATTATGGTCGACTCCTCAAAATGGGAAGTAATAGAAGCAGGCTTAAAGTGTATTCAAGGCAAGGCAATTGTTAACTCAATATCGCTAAAAGAGGGCGAAGAGCCGTTTATTCGCCAAGCTAAAATAATAAAACGCTTTGGTGCAGCCGCTGTTGTAATGGCATTTGATACCGACGGACAAGCCGACACGGCAGACCGTAAGTTCGCAATATGTGCGCGCAGTTATAAAATATTGGTAGAAGATATTGGCTTTGCGCCAGAAGATATTATATTCGACCCTAATATATTTGCCGTAGCCACCGGTATTGAAGAGCACGACAACTACGCCGTAGAATTTATTGAAGGCACACGCCGCATTAAGCAAAATTTGCCGCACTGTAAAGTGTCGGGCGGTGTATCAAATGTATCGTTTTCGTTTAGAGGTAATAACCCCGTACGTGAAGCTATTCACTCGGTGTTTTTATATCATGCGATTCAAGCTGGTATGGACATGGGTATTGTAAATGCGGGGCAACTCGCCGTTTACGATGATATACCAGAAGAATTACGTAAAGCAGTTACAGACGTAATACTTAACACCGACTCAGGCGCAGGCGAGCGTTTAGTAGAGCTTGCACCAAAATACTCGGGTATGGCGCAAGCCGAGCGAGTAGAAGATTTAGAGTGGCGCACATGGCCTGTTGCAAAACGCCTTGAGCACGCGCTTGTTAAAGGTATTACTACATTCATAGATGAAGATACCGAAGAATGCCGCGCCGCAGCAGCTAAACCTATTCACGTAATTGAAGGGCCGTTAATGGACGGCATGAACGTAGTAGGCGACTTATTTGGTGCAGGCAAAATGTTTTTACCACAAGTTGTTAAATCGGCGCGCGTAATGAAGCGAGCCGTAGCCTACCTAGACCCATACATTGAGCTTGAAAAAGAAGAAGGCTCAACTAACGGTAAAATAGTAATGGCGACCGTAAAAGGCGACGTACACGACATAGGTAAAAATATTGTGGGTGTTGTACTGCAATGTAATAACTATGAAGTAATTGACTTAGGTGTAATGGTACCGGCAGATAAAATACTGCAAACCGCAATCGACGAAAAAGCCGATATTATTGGATTATCGGGCTTAATTACCCCATCGCTTGACGAAATGGTACACGTAGCAAAAGAAATGAAACGCCGTGGTTTTGAACTTCCGCTACTAATTGGTGGCGCAACTACTTCTAAAGCGCACACCGCAGTAAAAATTGAACCGCAATATGACAAAGGCGTAGTGTATGTAAGTAATGCCAGCCGTGCGGTAGGTGTAGTATCTAATTTATTATCAAAAGAGCATAAGTCTGGTTTTTTAGAAAAAACCCAAGCTGAATATGTAAAAGTACGCGAGCAACAAGCACGTAAAAAACCACGCTCTAAGCCTGTTACAATCCAGCGCGCACGCGATAACGCAGCAAAGCTTGATTGGGATAACTACACGCCACCAGTGCCTAAAAAGCTTGGCGTGATCGAGTTTAAAAACGTATCAATTGCTACTTTGCGTAAATACATAGATTGGACGCCATACTTTATGACGTGGTCAATCGCTGGTAAATACCCGCGCATAATGACCGACGAAGTAGTAGGCGAGCAAGCGCAAAGCTTATTTAAAGACGCTAACGATATGTTAGACGACCTTGAAAAAGCAGGCAGTTTGCAACCACTTGGCATAATAGGTTTATTCCCTGCTAACCGCGTTGGGGACGACATAGAAATATACACCGACGAAACACGCAAAGAGCTGTTAACTACCTCATGTCATTTACGTCAGCAAACCGAAAAAACCGACTTTGCTAACTACTGCCTAGCCGACTATATAGCACCCAAAGGTACACCAGATTATTTTGGCGCATTTGCAGTAACGGGCGGTTTAGAAGAAGACGACTTAGCGAATGCGTTTGACGCACAGCAAGACGATTACAACAAAATAATGATTAAAGCGGTTGCCGACAGGCTCGCAGAAGCGTTTGCAGAATACCTGCACGAAAAAGTACGTAAAGAGTATTGGGGTTTTGCACCAGACGAAAACCTAGCAAACGATGAGCTAATACGTGAAAACTACCAAGGTATTCGCCCAGCGCCAGGTTACCCTGCGTGCCCAGAGCACACCGAGAAAAAGAAAATTTGGCAATTATTAGACACCGAAAAACGCATTGGCATGCAGTTAACCAGCTCGTACGCCATGTGGCCAGGTGCTGCTGTTTCAGGTTGGTACTTCTCACACCCAGAAGCTAAATACTACGCCGTAGCAGCAGTACAACGCGATCAAGTTGAAGATTACGCTAAACGAACCAATATGACGCTGGAAGAAGCTGAAAGATGGCTATCGCCTAATTTGGGTTATGATCCGGAGTAGAGAGGAGTGATCAGTTTTTAGCTGTCAGTTATCAGTAAAACAAAAAACGAGCCCAGTATGGCTCGTTTTTTGTTTTAAAATTAGAGCTATATGGTTACGAAAAGTTAATAAGATCTAACTTCGGTATTACCGTTTCCTACCGAATTAACGTTCATATAGCTTCAATACTTCAGCCTTGTTTGAAATAATATGAAAATGAGCACCCTCAGCCATTTTTTTATTAACTTCTTTCACAAATGACTCGTTAACTAAGCTTGTGCTGTTTACAAATCTGTCTGACCACCCTATAAAATATGCTTTAGTAGGTGATAGAGGGTAAAAATACTCAGTTTCGTGTTTTAATGGTGATGTACCCATATTAGGTCTGGGGTGGATGTTTACAACAGGCGCGTCAGCTGTAATAAATGGGATGCTAGTATTATTTTCTAAAATTGATTGATAGCAGTAACCTCTATTAATACACAAGCTTTTCCCTAAATTAGTGCCATAAAGAAAAGAAATAAACCACCAACTTTCCTCCATTAGTTCAGCTATTTGAGGGTCGCAATTCTTAGCAAAAGATTTAATAAATGTTTCTTTAAAAGCTTTAGTTCTAGTTAATTGATGCCCTAAAAATAATAAAAAATCTGTCATTTGATCAATGTTTTTTAAGGTGTTTACATCTAAATTTCTAAGTTTATTTGAAACACTTAAGGCATCGCGCTCAAGTTGAGAGTGTCTATCTTCGATCGAGTTATTTTTAGCGGCATTAAATAATTTATCACCATATTCGCTTTTAACATCCAAAGACGTATAATATTTATACATTTTTTGTGTGTCTAAATAGCTTTTAAGGACTTTTTCATGGTGCTTTTTTAATTCCATATCATTACTCATAGCTATGAGTTTTTCAATTAGGTAAACGTGTTTTTCTGTTAATGTATTAACACGATAGAAATACTTTTCCACTGCCACACTTTTTATGCTGTCTAGAGCTATCCCTCCTTTTTTCTTTGTGTAATATATGTCTCGACCGTTTGTAGACCAATGCTTCATGTAATTGGCCCATATATAATGATGCTTTTGTTTTACTTCCAATTTCTTATTATTAAGCCAATCCATGTCTTGCTCACTTTTATTCATTAAGTCGCATTTAGTAATGTCGAAAACTATTTCACATTAATACAAATACATATTTAAATAGTGGTTAATTATATTTTAGATTAACATCAAACAACCAAATAATAGGTGGTAAAACTTAGGTAATTACCTGACTTGTCTAGGCCTACTAAACAATGGATAGCTATTTGGCGTAGGGCCTACAAATGATAATGAAATCAAAGAGCCTAAAGCAAGTTATCATTATGAATTAATTGATTTTTATATTAAATATGTTCATCTATAACATCGGTAGGAATTATCCACTTTATAATTTTATCTCATGAATTTGTTGCATACATTTCTGATTATTTTAAATAAAGGACTATAAATGAAACATCTAAACCACATCCTACTGTGCCTATCTCTACTTTTTACATCTAGCACATTTGCTCTTGAGCAAAAATATCACGAGTTCGTTTTACCTGTTATTGCAGCCTTTGAAAGTGACGATAAACCTGCAATTGCTACACTTATTCGTTACCCATTAAAACGACGATACCCCATACCTGACATTAAAAATGAAGCTGAGTTTATTAACCGCTTTGATGAAGTATTTAATGATGAGCTAATAGCAGTTATTGCCAGTTCAAACATTAATACCGATTGGGATAAAGTAGGTTGGCGCGGCATTATGCTAAATAACGGCGTTATGTGGGTAGATACCGAAGGTAAAATTATTGCTGTAAATACACAAAATACTAAAGAGCAGGCACTTGCTAAAAGACTAATCGAACAAGGTAAGCAATCCTTGCACGCAAGTATTAATACTTTTGAAAAACCAGTACTCGATTGGAAAACGGCTAACTACCATATCCGTGTTGATGATTTAGGTGATGGAAATTACCGTTATGTAGTGTGGGGTATTAATAAAAAGCCAAGTGACAAGCCTGATATGGTTTTACTAAATGGCGATATTACATTTGAGGGCAGCGGCGGGAATCATCACTATACGTTTAAAAATGGTCGTTATAGTTATGTGCTACAAGTAACCATTATTGGCTGCGATACATCACCACCAGGTTGGCTTGAAGTTTATAAAGACGATGAGCGATTGTTGTCTGAAGATGTTATAAGCACTCATTAATCGCTTTTTATTAGTAAGTATGCGGATAAAATTTCTATAAAAGTAGCTTTAGCTGCAAGTTAAATGTTATTACTTTATTCTTCTATCCCTTTGTAAAACTTTGTTAATCGCCTCTTTATTTCCGGTTGGTACTCTATATAATGCCGTGTTAATGGAACGTTGCAGTTGTAGTGACGTGATTAAATAAAGAAATACAAAGGATTATGGAATTGATTAAACTATCTTGCCTTACGTTGCTCATGATGAGCGCGTATTCAGTGAATGCCAATACTCACGCTCAGCCTATAAAAAACACTCAAGAAAATACTTACGGTGATGCTGTTTTAATTAACGATCAAAAAATAAATTTTGATAAAGCTCATTTTGAAAGTTTATCTAAAAAACCTCTACTCGCGCCAATTATAAAAAATAATAGCCTTACTCAAGCTGCCTCAGACGAGGAAAGCATAGAGCTTAGTAGCGTATTTCGTGAGTTTTCGTTAGGCAACTCAACAGGTCGAAAAGGCTTGTACGTGGCACCTTTGTCGGGTGTGGGTAGTAAGCACATTATATCCGCCCAAGAGAGCAATTTTAATATTATAGAATATGTGAAAGGTGCGTATGAAGTAACTGCTCGCTACGACTTTGATGACTATATTGAAGATACCACGCTAATTAAAGATACAGTGGCAGATACATACTACTTATATGTTTTAGAAAATAACGCAGTACATAAAGTTAATTTAGTCACTCAAGAGATAGAGCTAAGTAAAGAGTTTTATTACCCAAGAGCAGCAGATAAGTTTGATATAAACAACGATGGGCAAGATGAGCTTTTTGTTTATCAAAGTAGTAAGCTTTTTGTACTTAACTCGCTCGATTTATCTGAAATTGCGGTGCTTGAAAATGTACCACAAAATTTTGTGACAGGCTCGTTTACTGAGGCTAATGCAAAAGAAGTTTTATTTAGTGATGGTGCGGTTTATAGATTCGAAAATTCAGAATTTGTACTGCACAAACAACTTAGTGTAAGTATTAATGGCGAGCATTTAATTGCTGTTGATATTAATAACGACGGCTTAGATGAAGTGATTAATGGGCAAAGTTGGTACAGCATAGAAATGCTAAGCCCAAGCACTGAAAGCATTTTATGGACAGCCCAAAGCGACTTAGATATTGATAAAGTAATAGTTGCAGATATTGATAATGATGGTACCGACGATTTAGTTTACGGCGATGGTCAGTGGGGGAGTTTATACGCGCTTTCACTCACAACAGGTGTTGAGTTTTGGAGTATTAATAATCCAGAGCATGGTGTGTCGGGCATTGTCGTAGATGACCTTAACGGCGATGGCAAACAAAATATTGCTTGGGGCTCAGGTTATTCTTCGTCAGGTGAAGATGGTTTTTATATTCACAATACCGATGATAAAGCGCAGCAGTGGGCTAAAGGTATCAAGTACTATTCAAATAAAGCGTTAGCACTTGCTGATATTAATAATAACGGAAGCTTAGATATACTTTATTCCGAGCGTGACAGTAACGCTTTGCATATAGTAGATACACAAACTAATGAAAAAATACTTACAAATATAAGCGTTAATAACGATTGGGATAATAATAATTTAGTTACTACTGCTCAGCTGTTTGATGATGGTAAGAATTATATTATTGCTGGCAGCTCTGCTATATACGATGCGAATGTACAGGTGTTTTCACCTGAAACGGGTGAAGAGCTATTTCAAACATATCTTGGCGGCGGAGACTACATTAGTACCTTAACAACGTTAGATATTAATAATGATGGCAAGTTAGAAATAATAGTAGGTAATGGTGCTGAGCATACAGGAAGTGAAGGTACCTTTTTTAAAGTATTAAATGGGCAAACTGGAGAGTTATTAAAAACATCGCCTCGCTTAGGATTTTATTGGGGCGGCATGAGTTCAATAGTAACTGGAAGCTTTCTTAATAACGAAAATATAGATGTGGTTAGTCTTGTTAGTGACTACCTCATTAGTTATGACTACTCTGAAAACACTATCTCTAAAGTTGCTTTAGAACAAAGTTTTAACGGCTTGGTTAATACTGTAATTAATGGAGAAGAAACTTTAGTTGCATCTACCTATAATGGCTCACTTTATAAAGTGGCTTTAAATGGGCAGACAACATTAATTAGTGAAGTGTGCCAAAACTCTTTAAATAACATTGTGTCTGTAAGAGCTGGGTTTGTGCAGTATTCGTGTTCAGATCAGTTTGGTGAATATAACCTAGATAGCAATGTGGTTTCATACACTGTTGAGCGTAATAATAATGACAGTTGGTTAGCAACGTCTACGTATAATAATGTTGATTATACCTTGTTGGCGGGTCGGTCATTGGAGGTGTTTTCTAATCAAGTTACTGAGCCTTTAGCTAAGCCTGAAGCTGTAAGCTACTCTGATCATGTTTTAAAAAGCATACAAATAGATTTACCTGTATCAGATGATATTGATTATGTAGTTTTAAATAAGAGACCAACTCTGGGTAGGGTCGAGTTTACCGACAGACAGGCGGGTCTACTAACTTATATACCTTCGGGGACTGTAGGCATTGACGAGCTTAGTTACTACACAGTAAAAGATCGTTCACGTTCAGCGTTATCAAGCTTAACGTTAGAGCTAAAAAATACAGCACCAACAGCAAATAATATGACACTGCAAACTCATTGGAGTACACCGCTTAACTTTAATCTAGAAGGTATGGATGAAGACGCAGAGCAATTAGTATTTCAAATTAAAAATTCGCCTGCTCATGGGCAAATTCAGTTAATGGATTCTGCCTTAGGTAGCGTGACCTTTTCACCAAGTGGTGACTCGGTTGAGCCAGTATCAGTTAGCTTTACAGTGAAAGATTCTTTAGTTGAATCTGAGCTTCATAATGTTGTTATTGAACTAACAAATACAGCCCCACAAGCTCAAAATGTAACATATAACACCTCTTACAAGAGTGAAGTGAATGGTCGCTTTTCAGCATTAGATAGCGACAACGATACACTTGAGTTTGAAGTGGTAACCGAGCCAAACTCAGGAACTTTAACATTTGAGCCTGATACTGGATTGTTTAAACTAACTCCTACGAGCGAATCCGATCATGTAGTAACGTTTAGCTATGTAGCTAAAGATAAATTTGATAGTTCAGCAGTTCAAACTGTGACTATAAACGTTGAAGGTAAGCAAGGTGCTGCGCTAGCGACTCCTTCATCTGATTCAGGCTCTAGCTCAGGTGGCAGTATTTATTACTTACTTACGCTGCTATCAGTGGTTTTATTTGGTAGACGCCGTTTTAATTAATAGTTAAAAGCTTATTTACACTATCTAAAACCGCCAAATGGCGGTTTTTTATTTATTAATAATCTTTTTAAACTTTTATTTAGGGCTGTTTATCTTTCGAGGTTTAACATGCACTGCCCCGAGGATTCTGCATAGGGGCAATTTACGCTTTGTTGTTTACAAACCTCCCGCCGCGATTAAATCTCCCCTAGATTGAGTGAACTTCAATCTAAAAAGGTCTGCAGTCCCTAGTCTAATACTAATAATCAGACGTTAATAATTTCAATGTGGTTTAAACGTTCTAATAATTAGTATTTTTATAAAACAGATCTAAGTGGTAGGCTAAAAGTAGTAAGTATAAAATAGTAAGTAATTAAAAATAGTTCTCGCGCAACAAGGAACCCTCCTGTAAAGCGCTTTGCCAAGGAGTTTAGTATGATCACGCTTACCATTAATGGTAATAAACATGAGTTTTCTGGCGATCCGTCAACGCCAGTATTATGGTATCTCCGAGACGAATTGAATTTAACTGGGCCTAAATTTGGCTGTGGTATGGCTCAGTGCGGTGCGTGTACCGTGCATATTGATGGGGTAGCTCAGCGCTCGTGTGTATTGCCTGTAGCGGCAGTAGCGGGTCTTTCAATTACAACAATTGAAGGGCTAAGCGAGCAGGGCGACCATCCAGTGCAACAAGCATGGATAGAGCATAAAGTACCGCAGTGTGGTTTTTGCCAGTGCGGCCAAATGATGCAAGCTGCAAGCTTATTAGCTGCAAACCCAACCCCTACCGACGATGAAATAGTAAGTAATATGTCGGGAAATATTTGCCGTTGTGGTACCTACCCGCGCATTCATAAAGCAATTAAATCAGCCGCTAAAACAATGGCGAGTGTTCAATATTTTGACCCAAATGAACAAGGGGAAGAAGTATGAACCAAGATAACAAATATTTTGATTTAAACCGTCGTAAGTTTTTAAAAACCAGTGCAATAGGTGCGTTGGTACTCGGTACTTATTTTGTAGGCAGTGCGCCAAGAGCGATTGCTGGTGTGTTAGAACAGCCATCTGAGCTGGCAAAACGCGCAAACTTATTTATTGCACTGCGCCCAGACGGCATGGTTGAAATAACCTGCCATCGCTCTGAAATGGGTCAGCAAATTCGCACCGCGATTGCACAAATAGTTGCCGATGAAATGGAAGCCGCATGGGATAAGGTTATTGTTATTCAGGGTAAGGGCGACCCTAAATACGGCGATCAAAATACCGATGGCTCGCGCAGTATTCGCTACAACATGCAGCGCCTGCGTGAAATGGGCGCAAGTGTGCGTTACATGATGCAGCACGCTGCCGCTAAGTATTGGAAAGTTGACCCACAAACCTGTACAGCCAATCAACACGTTGTTACACACAGCTCAGGTAAATCGCTTACTTATAAAGATTTAATCGACTTAGCGCTTACAATAACGCCACCAGAAGCTGACAAACTAACACTTAAAACCCGCAAAGAATGGCGCTATATAAATACCGGCATGGCGCACATAGATTTAGCCGACTTAGTAACAGGCAAAGCAATATTTGCAGCCGATGTACGCGAACCACAAGCGCTGGTGGCTATAATTGAACGCCCGCCAGTAGTAGGCGGTGTTGTTAAGTCATTTGATGCCAGTGCTACAAAAGCGATAAACGGCGTTATAGATGTTATTGAAATACCTGCACCAAAAGGCGCACCGCAGTTTCAGCCAAAAGGTGGAATAGCGATTATAGCTAAAAACACATGGGCTGCATGGCAAGGGCGTAAAGCATTAAAAGTGGTGTGGGATGATGGCAAAAATGGCGATTACAATTCAGAAGAATTTAAAAAGTCATTATTAAAAACAGTACAAACTCCACAGGCAAACATACGTGATAAAGGCGATGCCATGGGCGTGTTGGCTAAATCGAGCAATAAGCTGGTAGCTGATTATTACGCGCCGCATCTTGCTCAAGCACCAATGGAGCCGCCTTGTGCAACAGCTATGTACAACAAAGACAGTGTTGATATATGGGCTGCTACGCAAAATCCACAAGCCGATATGAAAACAGTGGCTGCAATGCTTGGCATGGATGAGAGCAAAATTAACGTTAACGTTACCATGTTGGGAGGCGGTTTTGGGCGTAAGTCAAAACCTGACTTTTCAGCAGAAGCAGCTTACCTTTCAATGAAAGTAGGCAAACCTATTCGTGTACAATGGACGCGTGAAGACGACATACAACATGGTTTTTACCATGCGGTTTCGGCTCAGCACATTGAAGCATCGCTAGATAAAAATGGCGCAATAGAATCGTATTTACATCGCACCGCGTTTTCACCAATTACCTCTACCTTTTCAGAAGGGGCGACTACGCCAGGAAGCTTTGAACTGCGCTTAGGATTTACCGATAACCCTATTAACACGCCTAACATGAAGTTAGAAAACGGTGATGCACAAGCCAAAGCACGAATTGGTTGGATGCGTTCTGTATCAAATATTTTTCATGCCTTTGCTATTCAGTCATTTATTGGCGAAGCAGCGCACAAAGCTGGTCGCGATCAAAAAGACTATTTGCTAGACACGATAGGTCCGAGTCGAATTGTTGATGTAACTGAGCAAAATGCCACATACGATAATTACGGTGGCGATAAAGTGGTTTATCCTTTAGATATTGGTAAGTTACGCCATGTTATTGAAAAAGTAGCTGACATGAGTAAATGGGGGCGAGAACTTCCTAAAGGTCGAGGTTTAGGCATTGCAGCACATAGAAGCTTTTTAACTTATGTAGCGACGGTAGTTGAGGTAGAAGTGTCGGATGCTGGCGATTTAAACGTAATTAAATCGTGGGTTGCCATTGATGCGGGTACGGTTGTAAACACCGACACCGTTAAAAACCAAACCCAAGGTGGCTCTATTTACGGTATTACAACTGCAATCAGCGATGGTATTACCTTTGATAAAGGGCGCGTACAGCAAAGTAACTTTCATGATTATCGTGTACCGCGTATGAGCGACTCACCTCTTGAGATTGAAGTTGAAATTGTACAAAGTGATGCACCACCAGCAGGAGTAGGCGAGCCGTCTACACCAGTTTATGCGCCAGCATTATGTAATGCTATTTTTGCAGCGTGCGGAAAGCGTATTAGGCAGTTACCGATTGGTAACCAATTAAAAGCGTAGCTAAATAACCTACAGCTTAAACAAAAAAAACCGCCAAATGGCGGTTTTTTTAAAAGCGGTTAACGCGATTTAACGACCTTTTTCAAACTCATCAACTTCACGCTCTGCTTCTTCTTTAGATTTACCGTATTGCTGCTGAATTTTACCAACTAGCTCTGTACGGCTACCTTCAATTTTATCTAAATCGTCGTTGGTAAGATCGCCCCATTTTTGTTGAGCCTTACCTTTAAGTTCTTTCCAATTACCTTCGATACGATCGCTGTTCATAAGTTTATCCTTACTTTAGGTTAGTGAATTAACTGTCAGTTATAAAGTAGCAAGCCTTGTACCAAGGAATAATAATGGTTTTATTGTTTTTATTATCAGTTGGTTATATTTTTATGTTGAGCGATTTTGTTTTTAATATTGCGCTATTTATTAAAAAATATACATAGCAGCCTGTAATTATTGCTGACATAAGTTACGCCGCTTTGATGTAACTCATTCTTAAATTTTTGTTTTAAGCTAATATGCAGGTATTAAATAAAGTAGTTAACCTGAGTGAGTTATGAATACTAAAGCGTGTGAATATGGAGTGGGTGACTGCTCATACAAAATGGCAGGTGAGTTAGCAGGTATTACACAATTGGTGAATGCGTTTTACGACAATATGGACGCTTTAAAAGAGGCTGAAAATATAAGGAGTATGCATTCAGAAGACTTATCAGCATCGCGTAAAAAGCTCGCTTATTTTTTGTCGGGCTGGCTAGGTGGTCCTAAATTATACGCTGAACATTTTGGTAGTATTAACATTCCTCAAGCGCACAAACATTTACATGTAGGAATTGAGCAAAGTGACGCATGGCTTTTGTGCATGCAAAAAGCGGTTGATGAGCAACCTTACGAAGCACCATTTAAAATTTACTTAATGCAACAATTACGAGTGCCTGCAGATCGAATTAGAATGGTATCGGGTAGTTAATAGCAATTATTAATAAACATCAACCGCAGCTAGGCTTTGGTTTTTTGTTACAATGCCTGCAAAGCAATTTAGGGTAAATAGCTGTGCTGCCGGTTCAAGACATATATCAACAACTCGTTACTACATTACAAAGTAATCCTATTACGTTATTACAAGCGCCGCCTGGTGCGGGTAAATCTACGTGGTTGCCGCTGCAACTAATGCGCGATGGGCATTTTAAACGTATTGTAATGCTAGAGCCTCGCCGAATAGCTGCACGTAATATTGCCAGTTATTTAGCAAAGTGCCAAAACGAGAGTGTTGGGCAAAGTGTGGGTTTGCGGATTAGGGGTGAGAGTAAAGTAAGCGCTAATACGCGCCTCGAAATAGTTACCGAAGGTATGCTAACGCGCATGCTGCAAAACGACCCTGAATTAAGCGATATAGATTTACTTATATTTGATGAATTTCATGAGCGTTCAATTGCAGCAGATACCTCACTTGCCTTTGCGCTCGAGACCCAAAGTGCGCTGCGTGAAGATTTAACCATTATGCTTATGTCGGCAACGCTAGATACCGAGCGTTACACTGCGTTTTTTGATTGCCCTGTAATTCAATCGAGCGGTCGCAGTTACCCAATAGGCGAAGTATACATACCCATAAAAGATGAAAGCCGTTGGCTTGATGCAATTCCTACCATAATAAAACAAGCACTTAATGAGCAAACAGGTAGCGCATTGGTATTTTTACCTGGGCAATTTGAAATACTACGCGTGCAACAAGCACTGAACGATTTACCCAGTAACTGCATAGTCGCAACGCTATTTGGCGAGCAAGATAAAGCTAATCAGCAAGCTGCTATTGCTCCTGCACCAAACGGTATGCGCAAAGTAGTGCTTACCACCAATGTAGCCGAAACCAGTTTAACTATTGAAGGCATACGCATTGTAATTGACAGCGGCAAGCGCCGTGCAGCGACCTTTAATTTAAAAACAGGGGTCACAGAGCTCACAACACAAAGTATATCGCGCTCCTCTGCTGTGCAGCGAGCAGGACGTGCAGGGCGAATAGAGCCGGGCATTGTTTATCGAATTGGCTCAAAGCAAACCTTTGAGCGACGTAATAGCCACGACAATCCCGAAATACTCACATCAGACATAAGCCAACTTATGCTTGAGGCAAAGCAGTGGGGAGCCAGTATTGATCAGCTAACCTTGCTCGATAAGCCCTCTGAGCAGCAATGCGAGCAAGCAAGTAACCTGCTTAACATGCTAGAAGCTATTGATAGCAAAGGTAAGCTCACACCGCTTGGCAGTAAAATGTTAGGTTTTGGTGCTGATATTCGTTTGGCGCATATGCTATTAAAAGCACAAATACTTGATGACCAACTCCCTGGTATTTTTAGGCTCGCTATTTATTTAGTGGCATTACTTGAGAGCCGAGTAAACAGTGCAAACGAGTTGAGTTTAGCGCTGCATAGCCAACAGCAACGTCCGCATCCGGTATTTAAACAACAGTTAAAATATTGGCAAAGCCGCTTAAAAGTAAAAGACGAAAACAGCGAATTAAATACGCATTATATTAGTTTGCTAGTGGCATTGGCGTACCCAGATCGCATCGCTAAAAAACGCGGTAATGGTTACCTACTTGCCAATGGTGCAGGTGCTGAGTTAAATGCCGATTACTGGCACAACGACGATTACTTAGCTATAGCAACCATGGGCGGGCACAAAGGAGGGCGTATATTTGCAGCCACCGCGCTTAACCCATTTGAGTTACAAGAATTTTTACCGCATTTATTTAGTGAACTTACTCGTTGTGAGTTTGATGAAAAATCAGCACGTTTTATTCATCAAGATGAAGTAAAACTTGGTGCTATAACGCTCACCAGCCAGCCTAGTAAACAAAAACTAGATAAGAGCGAGCGTGCTAAAGCGTGGCTTGACTTATTTGCTAAACATGGCTTTGCATTATTTAACGAGCAACCTGATGCGCAACAATTGCTGATACGTATGAGCCTAACAAGTAATTTAATGCCCGATAAATTTCCGCAAATAAACGAGCAACAACTTATTCAAAATGCAGCGCAGTGGCTAGGCGTGTTTTTAGAAGATATTAAAACGCTCACGCAGCTTAAAAAGTTTAACTACTTTGAAGCACTACAAAACTGTTTTGATTGGCAACAACAAACCGCTTTAAAAGCACTGTTACCACTGCGCTTAACGGTGCCAAGTGGCTCAAATATAAAAATAGAATACCAGCTTGATGGTCCCGCAAAGCTAAGCGTGCGTATGCAAGAAGTTTATGGCTTGACCAGTACGCCTATGCTTGCCAACGGTAAACTGCCACTGCTTATGGAGCTGCTATCGCCAGGTAAACGCTCATTGCAACTTACTCAAGATTTAGCCCACTTTTGGGCTAGCAGTTACCGCGATGTGCAAAAGGAAATGAAAGGTCGCTACCCTAAACATTTTTGGCCAGACGACCCAGCCAACAGCGTTGCAACAAATAGAGTGAAAAGCAAAATGTAGGTGTTAGTTACTTAAAGTTATTTGTTTTATTTTTGAACATATTAATATAGTGTTCCTATAAATGAATCAATATTTTTAACTACAGGGAATAAGTGATGAAGCTACTTTTAACGTTAGGTTTGGCTCTAGTAACTGCTTTTTCGGCTTATGCGGAAAAGCCACTCGACTTAAATGCGTTTGCGCAGCAGTATTATAAAACAATGACCGCCACACAAGCACCTAACGCAGGTGCTAAAGAGCTTGAGGCTTACCTTGCATTGTTAACCGATGATATTGGCAATCAGCACATTCCGTATCAACCGGATGACTCACGTACTCCTGATGGTAAAAAGCAGATGCGCAAAGGTATGAGTTTTTACTTAGGTGCGCACACGTTGTTTGAAAGCACACTGCTTAATACATTTGTGTTTAACGATACAGGCTTTGCTATTCGTTATAAAAACTATGTAAAAGGTATTCATCCGCAAAATAAGCAGCCAATTGAGTATACCTCCACAATGATGGAAGTGATCGAAATTGAAAACGGCAAAGTGGCGATGATCCGCAAGTATCACGAATAACAAATAAGGATATATATGAAACATTTACTTATCGCATTATCAATATTAATGCTTAGTGCATGCGTTAGCACAAAAAATGATTTTAGATTTGATGGCTCCACACCAGAGACAACTCAAATGGGAGTTAATAAAGTTTTAAAAGCATTAAAGCCTCAAAATTCAATGCGTTTTTTAGGCGCCTTAATCGCAATTCAATTTTCTGACGTGCAAAGCTTAAACGATATTATGGGCGACCCGACCATGATGGGGGAAATGAATTATTTTATTATTGGCAAAAAAATAGATGGTTTAAATTATTACGAAGTATTGGAGCTTGCGAGTTCGTCTCCATCAAAAGTTGAATTTTCTGTAGTGGAATAATTTCAGCTTTTTGTACTACTTTAAATGTGTAATACCAATCCGCAATAATGCTTAATCATTTTGCGGGGCTAAACGTGTCGCTACCTGCGTTAAAAAATTCTCATTTAGAACAACTAAATAGCGAATTTTTTGCCTAGCTATCAACACGTTTTTCCACCCTCAAAATAGACCACTTAATTAAGCGAATTGGTATAATTTTATGTTTATATTAAATATATTATTGAAAGGGCTAAAATTTTAACGCTATAAAATTTAATAGTAAGCTTTGTTTATTCCTGCTCATGAATTTATACTACGCTTTAGTAAGAAGCTAATTATTTATTATTTAGATGCAGCAAGTCTAAAGCATAAAACGTAAGCTACTTTGACTTAATTTTACACGATTAGATAGAGACTATGACATTAAGATTTTTTGTAATAATAGGTACTTTGATTTTAATGTGCTTTGTAACAAGTTTATTAGTTGGGTACCGCTATTTCTTTAGCCTGCCGACCATAAACACTAGTATTGAAGATTATCAAAATCGTGAATTATTAAGTCTTAAAATTGCGCTTGATAGAGAGTTTATATTTTTAGAAACACTCAATTATGACTACGCCGTATGGGATGACACCTATGATTATATGGCTGATTTTGACGCAGAATATGTAGATTCAAACTTTGTAGGGGATACCTTCTATTCTCTCAAAATTGATGGTGTGTTTATCTACGATATAAACTTTAATATGGTTTACGGACAAGCGTATGATTATATGAAGCATACCGAGTTTGATGCGCCTGATTTAAATTTACAGGTTAATAAATTAAACCGCGCAATTATTCCTAATTCAAAAGCCTCTGAAGACGACAACAGTTTAAGCCATTCTGGTTTTTTACAAACAGCGGGCGGCCCTGTCATGTTTGCATCGCATGTAATAAAGCGAACAGATAAAACAGGTGAGCCTGTTGGTAGTATTGTTTTTGTGAAAAAAGTAAGACCGTCGTTGATCAAGTCCTTAGCTGAGATTGCACAAGTAGAGCTTAGCTATTCACAAATAGAACACGCTAGTTCTTTAAACGATATTGCGACGCTTAAAGGGAGCCTCCAAGGAGAGGACATTGCCACTCAAAGGAAGAGGGTGATTCTAGATGTAAATGCTAAGCCATTGCTTGCTTTGAATATTAAGCACCATCACCAAACACTGCCAGTTTTATTTGATCACTATTTAAAGCTTATTTTGTTTATGTTTTTTGCAATGTCATTATTAGGTTTTTATATTGTAAATCGTTACTTTATTGAACCGCTTATTGGTGGTGCGTCCGCTATTAATTCAATGTTGGTTAAAAACGATTTGCAGCCTTTGAGGTTCACTAATCAATTTTTAGAAATGCGCGTTTTAATTAGCGGGTTTAATGCGTTAATTAAACAAGTAAAAGAGCAAAACTCTAAGCTTGAAAAAATAAGTAAAATTGATGGATTAACCCAAATTTATAATAGGCGTGCCTTTGATGAAATTATTGCAATGCAATGGACACAGGCTCAACAAGACCAAGGCTCTTTTGGGGTGATGTTAGTTGATGTAGATCACTTCAAAAATTATAACGACTTTTATGGTCATCAAGAGGGAGATGCCGTTTTACAAGCTCTTGCCCAAAAGCTAAAGCAAGTAGCAAAGCAAAACACAGGTACAGTGGCGCGCTATGGCGGCGAAGAGTTCATATTATTCTTTAAACAGCTTTCTTATGAAGAGTTTGTAGATATATCTCAGCAATTGCTTTTGACGGTTAGGGAATTAAATCTACCTCATGAAGCGTCGCCTGTACGTAAATATTTAACAATTAGTGCTGGGTGTGTATTTGCTACAAAAGAAACCTTAAGTGGTAATAATGTGTCTATGCAATCACTAATTAAAGAAGCTGACATAATGCTCTACGAAGCGAAAAACTCAGGTAGAGATAAAACATCAATCAAATCTATATAATTCAAGTGAATTATTAAAGGTGCATCAGCTGTTTTTTATTATAAAACGCTTAAACCTCTTTCCCGCCATGGCTCTGTGCTAGGTCGTCAAGTTCGGCGCAAGTGTAATCAAAACCACTTTCGTCGTATTCGTATGTCACTTTTACACTATCGCCGCCATTAAAAAGTCGTGTTTTTACATCGTTAACCGGCCAGTCTTTCAGCTCGTGTAAAAACCGGTTAGCAACTTGTGAAGATTCAAAACAATAGCGAATTTCTGTTTTCATAAATAATAAAGCTCTGGCTGTTTACCCCTGCAGCTAATGCATTATTAATGGGGCGTTCATGATTCGGTTACAAAAAATAAAGAGTTAAATTGTAAATTTTGTGTTTCAATAAATGCATCAAACTCGGTACACACTAGCGTACTTTAATTAACAAATGATGACGACTTTACATGCATTATAAATTTGCTCTGATCGCAAGCTCGGTTTTTATACTAAGCGCTTGCGGTGGTTCAGGCTCCGATAATACGCCAACCGTTAACGGAAATAAAATCCCCATTTTGTCAGTAGCTGATATTCCTAGTGAATTAAGTAAAGGCCAAACAATTGAGCTAACAGCAACAGCCAGTGATAAAGACGGCACTATTACATCGGTTGTGTGGCAACAAACGCAAGGGCCTGAACTAATTAGCGGGCCTTTAGAGGCAGTAACCACCTCAGTAACACTGCTAAATGCGCAAAGTTATAAGCCTGTTAATTACGCTTTTTCGGTAACAGCAACCGACAATGAAGGGGCAAGCAGTGTAAAAACGCTGAGCTTTATAGCGCGCAATAATATGGATGAGATTAGCGCCGCACGGTTACTACACCAAGCAACAATGGGGCCTAAGCTTAGTGAAATACAAAACGCACAAGGTTTAAGCGAGCAGCAATGGCTTGATAAACAAATAGCGCTACCTATTAATTATCACCGTGATTATTTAGTAAAGCTAAATGACGATGACGACTTTAAATACATAAGCCGCATAGATGCATGGTGGAAAGCAGTAATGCAAAGTGACGATCAACTTCGTCAACGTGTTGCGTTTGCGTTAAGTGAAATATTAGTGGTGTCGGATGAAAATAGTGCCTTAAGAGGCCAACCTGAGGGCATGATCACTTATTACGATTTATTACTAAAGCATGCCTTTGGTAACTATCGTGACTTACTCGAAGATGTGACGCTTTCGCCTATTATGGGGACTTATTTAAGCCATTTGGGTAACGAAAAAGCAGACGATACACTTAATATTCGCCCAGACGAAAATTACGCACGTGAAGTAATGCAGTTATTTACTATTGGCCTTGAAGAGCTAAACCTAGATGGCAGCGCCAAGCTTGATGCACAAGGTAATACCATTGCCACTTACGGACAGTCAGAAATAGAGGGTTTTGCACGCGTATTTACAGGTTGGACGTTTGCCGATAGTGAAACATTTAAGCGCAAAAGTCGTGATTATATTAAGCCAATGGAAGCATTTGACGAGTACCATTCTAGTAAACAAAAAACCTTACTAAATGGCGAGGTTATACCACAAGGTTACGCAGCAGAAGAGTCATTGCAAATAGCCCTTGATAACTTATTTAACCATCAAAATGTTGCGCCGTTTATTAGCAAGCAGCTTATTCAGCGATTAATTACCTCAAACCCAACACCCCAATACGTTGAGCGAGCAGCTAATGTATTTATTGATAACGGCGCTGGTGTACGCGGCGATTTAGCGGCTGTAGTAAAGGCTATATATTTAGATGATGAAGCGCGGCATTTTGGCTCAGTGCTTAATTACCAAGGTAAAATTAAAGAGCCTATTTTAAAAACTGTACAGTTTTGGCGAAATCTAGATGCTAAATCGCCAGCGGGTTATTATAAAACATGGAATTTAATAAATAACTACGGGCAAGGGCCCATGCAGTCGGCTTCGGTATTTAACTTTTTTAGGCCTGATTATCAAACCGCAGCTTTGCGAAATGAAGGTATTGTTGCGCCAGAATTACAAATAGCAAACGATGCAACACTGATTGGCACCATGAACGCGCTTTACGCAAGTTTAGTGTGGAGTACCGCTGAAGCGCACAGTGATTTAAATTCAAATGGTATTTATGTTTATATTCAAGACGACATGAATGTTTTAGAGAAACACGGTGTTAGCGCGCTATTAACTCAGTACAACACGCTATATTTTGCAGGCGCAATGAGCAGTGACACACGCCAAGCATTACTTGATTTAGATGCCTATTTTAATGAAGAGCAATACCGTGAACGGGTTTCGTATTTATTATATATGATTGCTATTTCACCTGAATTTAACGTGCAGTATTAGGATCGCATAATGAGCATTAATAGAAGAGAGTTTTTGTCGTTATGTGTAAAAGGCAGCGTATCGGCTGCCGCGTTAACGAGCCTGCAATTACAAGCATTAACTGGAGCGACTAATGCTGTTGAGCTAGGTGATTACAAAGCATTAGTGTGTGTGTATTTATACGGGGGGAATGATTCGTTAAATATGCTCGTTCCGCTTGAAGGCGAGCAACGTAGTGTTTACGAGCAAAGTAGGCAGAACCTAGCGGTAGAGAGCCCACTTGAGTTAAGTATTAAAAGCCAGTTTGCCGGTGGAGTCGGTATTCATCCCTCACTTGAACCTATACAAAATGTGTTTGAATCTCAAAATTTAGCATTTATAGGTGGGGTAGGTACTTTACTCGCTCCCACAACATTGAGTGACTATAAAAATAAAACAATAGGTTTGCCTAAGCATTTGTTTTCGCATAACGATCAGCAAGCTGCGTGGATGTATGGTCGAGAAAAACAATCACTTAATAGCGGGTGGGGCGCACGACTTTTAGAACGTTTAGAGCTACAAGATGAGTTTGCAGCTAATGTATCACTCGACGGTACTAATTTATGGCAAACGGGAAGTGCTAGCAATGCATTTGCGCTTAACAAAAGTGGCATTAGTAGTATTAACGCGTTTGGTGGGTATCAACCTCGTAGCGAGCACGTAACTTCTATTATGAACCGCTTACTAGGTAATACGAGCCATCCGTTAAGTACAGCTTATGCCAATGGCTTAACAAGTGCGATAAATAACACTCAAGCAATGAACAGCGCGTTAGAAAGCGCGCCTGCACTTATTACCCCATTTAGCGATAATAGCCTTAGTGAGCAATTTGCAGCAGTCGCTAAAACAATTAGCGTACAGGCAAAATTGAGCACTCAGCGCCAAGTGTTTTTTGTTTCTATGGGGGGGTATGATACGCACGATAACCAATTAACAACGCACCCTGCTTTATTAAATACGTTAGCTCAAGGGTTAAGTGAATTTGATAGCGCGATGAAAGAGCTTGATATGGCAGATAAAGTGACTGCGTTTACTATGTCTGATTTTGGTCGCACGTTGACCTCAAATGGCGATGGCACTGACCATGGTTGGGCAGGAAACCAAATAGTAATGGGCGGCGCAGTAAAAGGCGGCAATATATATGGCGAGCTACTAACTCAACATTTGGATGGCCCACAAGATACCGGTGGCGGGCGTTTAATTCCAAGTGTTGCTAATGAGCAGTACTTTGCCACATTGGCTCAGTGGTTTGGTGTGCCAAGCTCTGAGCTTGTTGATATTTTTCCAAACTTGAGTAACTTTGATCACACAACATTGGACTTTTTTGTGTAATTAGTCGCTAATAGTAATCTAAAAGCACTTGTTAGTAGTATAAGCTACTGGTTAATAGTGCTTATCTGTTTTAATAATAAAAATCACACACAATATAGGAATCATAAAATGAAAATTTTAGTGAGCTTAGTTAGTTTAATCGCTTTTTTACTCGTCATACTGCCAGGGCCTTTGTATAAATTTGGTATTGTAGAATTAGGTGTTGCGTTTACGGGGTTTAAATTTGGCGTTTATGCTGGTGGCGCTGCATTGGTGCTACTTATAGTACAAGCGTTATTTATGCGTAAAACGTTAACGCTAAGCAGTGGTGTTATTGCACTTGTATTTTCGGTTGTGGCTATTGCTATGCCACTTAATATGATGAACAAGGCTGAAGGTGTACCGGCAATTCATGACATTTCAACTGATTTAGTTAATCCACCAAAATTTGTAGCAATTGCACCACTACGTGCAAATGCATCTAACCCAGTAGAATACGCGGGTGAAGAAACGGCAGTACAGCAACGCAAAGCATACCCGGAGCTGGTAACGTTAAGCTTTGCACAATCTAAAGCCGATTTAATGACAGCAAGCGAACAAGCAGTTAAAAATCTTGGCTTTGCATTGGTAAGTGCAAATACGGCTACAGGTATTGTGGAAGCTACCGATACAACAACGTGGTTTGGTTTTAAAGACGATGTGGTAATTCGTATTAAAGATGAAGGCAGCCAACGTTTTGTTGATATTCGTAGTAAGTCGCGAGTAGGGCGTAGTGATTTAGGAAAAAATGCAGAGCGCATTCATTCAATTATTAATGAATTAAACAGCTTACTTGCAAAATAACTAAATTTAGCGCCCTAGTACTAATGATTGAGCCCAAACACTGTTTGGGCTTTTTTTGTGCCTATTTTATATTGTCAGGTTCTATTCACAGGCTATGTACTATGCTGTTGATGATTTAAATTTTTAACCACTATGGAGTTATTATGAAGACAGTAGGATATGCAGCAAAAAGCCAAGGTTCTGAATTGACAGAATTTTCTTTTGAGCGCCGCGATTTACGAAATAACGATGTAGAAATTGAAATTTTATACTGTGGTGTGTGCCATTCAGATTTACACGCCGTACGAAATGATTGGGGTGGCAGTGACTACCCATTGGTACCTGGGCACGAAATTGTTGGTAAAGTTATGTCGGTAGGTAGCGACGTTAAAAAATACAAGCAAGGCGACACGGTTGCTGTTGGTTGTATGGTTGATTCGTGCCAAAGCTGCGATCAATGTGATAACGATGAAGAGCAATTTTGCCGCGAAGGTATGATTGGTACTTATGCAGGCAAAGACCGCATTAGTGGTGAAATGACCCAAGGTGGGTATTCTAAACATGTTGTTGTACGCGAAGAATTTGTACTTTCCGTGCCAGAAAATTTAGACCTTTCTCGCGTAGCACCGCTACTTTGTGCAGGTATTACTACTTACTCGCCACTTCATAAATGGGGCGTAAAAAAAGGTAGCCGTGTTGGTGTTGTTGGTCTAGGCGGACTTGGCCATATGGCCGTTAAAAATGCAGTTGCAATGGGCGCAAGCGTTACGGTAATTGGCCGTAGTGAGTCTAAAAAAGATGATGCGGTTAAATTGGGTGCTCAGCACTACTTAGTGTCATCTAATGATGACGAAATGAAAGACTCGCAATCTGCCTTTGACGTCATTATAGATACGGTACCTGTAAAACATGATTTATCTATTTACACACCACTACTTGATATAGATGGTACTTTAATTATTGTAGGCCAAGTTGGTCCTGTAGATGAGCTAAGCACGGTGCCATTATTAATGGGTCGCCGTCGTATTGCAGGCTCACTTATTGGTGGTATTGCACAGACGCAACAAATGCTCGACTTTTGTGGTGAAAATAACGTGCTACCTGAGTGCGAAATGATCAACATTGACGAAATTAACACTGCATACGAGCGTATGGAAAAGTCAGACGTACGATACCGCTTTGTTATTGATATGGCATCACTAAGCGCTTAATTTTACCTAAAAAGAGCCGCTAATTAGCTAACACCACTCGTTTAAGAACGAGTGGTGTTTTTTCGTTTATACCTAACTGGATATTTTTGTGTCTTTGCGAGCACCGTTCGCGGATAAGCTTTTCGCTTTCTTTTCTCCGGTAATATTAGCCGTTTACCGTTTTCACGTAGTTCTTTTAGCTTTTTAGGGATTGTCCCGGGGCTTCGACCTGAGCACCATAAAAACTCGTCTTGTATTAGGTATAATGCGTTTATGAAACTGATGCGTAATGGCTCCACTTTATGGGCTTTAGCCATCTCTGCCATTTCAAGTCTCACGATATTGTATGACGTCAGAATACCCCAGAGCTCTTGATAAATACCTTCCTGTTTCAAGCTCCGTAGCGCTGGCTTATTAGATAATTGATATTGCTTGAGCTCACCATATCCTCGCTCTATTTCCCATCGTTGCCAATAAACATCGAGTAGCGCTTTCAGCGGGTACTTTTCTGGACAGGCGCATGAGGTGATGAATCCTTTTATTTCACCTTTAGGTGTCGGAATTTGAATAAGCCTTGCTTGCCATGTATCACCTAGGTAAGGGGCTGATTT